>DATFDU010000543.1:0-23017 GCA_035251915.1 Dongiaceae bacterium
CTGCCCGATCGACACCACGAAGTTGCCGACGATGGTGCCGAGGCCGGTCAGGGTCATGGTGCCGATGACGATTCCGACCAGCGCGCAGGCAAGTCCGACGGGCAGCGCCTGGCGCGCGCCATCCGCCAGCGCCCAGCGGCATCCGACCAGCGCCGCGCGCCCGCCTCCGCTAAGCCAAGCCGGAACGGTCAGCGCCAACGTGACCAGCGCCACCACCGCAACGCTGAACCAGATCGAGATGGCGCAGATGATTCCAAGCGCGATCCAGAACAGGATGCGCACGGCCGTCACGGGCAGGCCTGCTGCGATCGCGAGGCCGAGAATCAGCACGATGGTGAGCGCGAGCGCCACCGCGCCGGAGAACAGCGGCGTGAAGCCCGCGAACAGCAGATAGACGAGGACGATGAGCGGCAGGATCAGGTACCAATTGGCCTTCACCTCCGCGACGAAGCTCGGCAGCTCCTCCTTGGGCAATCCCTTGAGCCCGCGCTTGCCGGCTTCGAGATGCACCGACCAGAAGCAGGCGAAGAAATAGAGCAGCGCGGGAATGATCGCGGCCTTCGCGATCTCCACGTATGGCATGTCGATGGTCTCGGCCATGATGAAGGCGACCGCGCCCATCACCGGGGGCATGATCTGTCCGCCCATCGACGATGTTGCTTCGACGCCGCCGGCAAAGGCCGGCGCGAAGCCGAAGCGTCTCATCAGCGGGATGGTGAACTGGCCGGAAGCGACGACGTTGGCGACGCCCGAGCCTGACACCGTGCCCATCAGCGCGCTCGACGCCACGCACACCTTGCCCGGTCCGCCGCGCGCGCGGCCAAACGCCGCCATCGAAATCTCGTTGAAGAAGCGGATGACGCCCGCCTGTTCCATGAACGAGCCGAACAGGATGAACAGGAAGATGTAAGTCGCGGAAACGAGCGTCGGCGTGCCGTAGATTCCTTCGGTCCCGAACACCATGTGCTCGATCACTTGCGCCGTGTCGTAGCCGCGATGATCGAGCGGCGCCGGCAAGTGGTTGCCGAACAGGCAGTAGGCCAGGAAGATCCCTGCCATGATCGGCAAGGCCGGGCCCAGCACACGCCACACCAGCCCGAACAGGGTCACCAGCGCGATGCCGCCGACCACGACGTCCTGCATCAGGAGATCGCCGGAGCGTTGCACCAGCTCGAAATACACCGCCCACTGATAGAGCCCGGCGAGAAAGCCGCCGACGCCGAGCAGCAAGATCAGCCAGCGCTCGATCCGCCGGCCGTCCTGTGCGCCAAGGCTCGCCGACAGGGCGAGCGCGCCGACCAGGCAGAGGAACCCGACATGCATGGTGCGCAACACCTGGCTCGGCAGGCCACCCGCATAGCGGATCAGGATGGCATAGGTCGCGCCAAGCATGACAAGCGCCAGCAGGCCTTCGACGGTATTGCGCCCCTTCGTCGCGTCCCAGGCGATCTTGATGGCGCCGGCAGCCAGCGCGGCCGCGGCCAGCGCCGACAGATCGAGACCGGGCAGGAATGTCAGGAAATCCTTGTCCAGCGGGATGCCGAAGCCGGTCACCAGCTGGAACGAAGAGAACGCTACCGCCACCCAGAACAACAGCCGGCCGGCAAGGCCCGCCTTGAACAGATCGTCGGTCAGGCCGGACTCGCCGAACGACAAGTGCGGCGTGACGACCGGTGGTGCCTTGCTGTCTGGATCGAGCGCCATGGAAGGATGGGGGGAGCGTGATGCTCCCGCCCCGAACGTCTACAGCACGTTCTTCTCGGTGAAATACTTGAGCGCGCCGGGATGCAGCGGCGCCGGCGAGCCTTTCGCCGCACTCTCCAGCTTGATGCCCTTGGCGGCGGCGTGCGCGGTCTGCAGCTCCGGCAGGTTCTCGTAGATCGCCTTGGTGATGTTGTAGACCAGGTCCGCCGACAGATCGGCCCGGGTCACCAGGAAGTTCGGCACTGCCACCGTCGTTACGTCCGCCGCCTGGCCCTCGTAGGTGTCGGCCGGGATGGTGGCGGCGAAGAACGGATCGCCGAGCTTCTCCGCGATGTCGGCGGGCACCTCGACCACGACGATCGGCACCGAGGTGGCGAGGTCGCGGATGGACGCGACGCCGAGGCCCGCCGATTGCAGCGTGGCGTCGAGCTGGCGGTTCTTCATCAGCTCCACCGACTGCGCGAAGTCGAGATACTCGACCTTGCCCAAGTCCTCGTAGCTCATGCCGGCGGCCGACAGGATCGCGCGGGCGTTGAGCTCGGTGCCCGATTTCGGCGCGCCGACCGACACGCGCTTGCCCTTGAGGTCGGCCAGGCTCTTGATGCCGCTCTCCTCGGAGGCAACGATCTGCACGTAGTTGGGATAGATCGCGCCGATGGTCTGCACCTTGTCGAGCGGTCCCTTGAAGCCCGCATCAGCGGACCCCATGACCGCAGCCGCCAGCGAGTCACCCAGCGTGAAGGCGACTTCGCCCTTGCCGCCCTGGATCAGATTGAGGTTCTCGACCGAGCCCTTGGTCGCCTGCACCGACGGCCTGCTGCCCGGCACCTTGTCGGTCACCACCTTCGAAATCGCGACGCCGAGCGGGTAATAGACGCCCGCGGTGCCGCCAGTCAGGATATTCACGAAATCGTCGGCGCTGGCCGCGACCGGCGCGACGGTGAGGCCGAAGGCGAGCACGCCGGACAGCAACCGGCGCCGCGAAAGATCGAGCATCGTTTCCTCCCATTTTGCAATCGTCGCGGCTTGCCTGCCGCTTCGAGTGATGTGGCGTCACCATGCCACATGGGACAAGCCGGTCAACCGATCCCGGTTCCATAATTGGTCGGATAGAAGGTCCGGACATGCCGCCTGCGGCTGGCGGCTGGTCATTTGCAGGTTGAGGCCGGGAAGCCGAGCGATGATCAATGCGCGATCGGGGCCGCCATGACCCACCAGTCCGGCCGGGCGCCGCGCAGCCTGCTTTCCGCCGCACGCGCGCCGGCCTCGTCGGCGAACAGGCCGAAGCAGGTTGCCCCGCTGCCCGACAGGCGCGCCAGCACGCAGCCGGGCAGGCCCGCCAGCGCGACCAGCACATCGCGGATCGCCGGCGTGACGCTGATCGCCGCCTCGGTCAGGTCGTTGGCACAGGTCTGCAGGCGTGTCGCGAAATCCGCGAAGTCGCGCGGCGGTTCGCTCCAGCGCGCCGCCTTCGAGAATGGGCCTTGCCGCGCCTTGAATACCGCCGGCGTCGGCGTCGCGATCTTCGGGTTGGCCAGCAGCAGCCATGCGGACGGCAGCCCCCGCGCCGGCGCCAGGTCCTCGCCGATGCCGCCGACAAAGCTCGCGGCGCCGTCGAGGCAGACCGGCACGTCCGCGCCCAGCCTGGCGGCGATGGCGTGCAGCGCGGCGCGGCCCGGCGCCACGTCCCACAGGCCGCACAGGCCGGACAGCGTCGCCGCCGCATCGGCCGAGCCGCCGCCGATGCCGGACGCCACCGGCAGGTTCTTGGTCAGGCGGATGGCGGCGCCGCCGCGCGCATTCGTCACATCCCGCAGCGCGTGTGCCGCCCGCAGCACCAGATTGTCGGACCCTGCCCCCAGCCCAGCCGCGAATGGCCCGTCGATGGTCAGCGAGAGCTGGTCCGCCGGTGCCAGCGTTATCTCATCGCCGGTGTCGGCGAACACGATCAGGCTGTCGAGCAGATGGTAGCCATCGGCGCGCTTGCCGGTGACGTGAAGATAGAGATTGACCTTGGCGCGCGCGAGCATGGCAGGCGGAACCGCAGATGAAGATCGAGCGAGGACTCAGCCGCCGGATTCGCTATTGCCGGCCTGCGACTTGACCTTCTGCTCCGGCGTCGGCTCCGCGGCATCGACCAGTCCCTGCTCCAGCTTCTGCTGCAGCTTGGGCGCCTGGTCCGGCTCCGGATCGAAGCTCAAGGCGCGCGACCATTGGAAGCGCGCTTCCTGGTGCCGCCCGACCTTCCAGTAGGCATCGCCCAGATGGTCGTTGAGGACGGGATCGGTCGGCGCCAGCGCGACCGCGCGCTCGAGCTCGCCGACCGCCTCCGGATAGCGGCCGAGCATGTAATGCGCCCAGCCGAGGGAGTCGATGATGAAGCCTTCCTCCGGCCGCTGGCTCACCGCCTTTTCCAGCATCTTCAGCGCCTGATCCAGGTTCTCGCGCCGCTCGACCCAGGTGTAGGCGAGATAGTTGAGCACGTATGGCTCGTCCGGCGAGAGCTCCAGCGCCTTCTGGAAATCCTTCTCCGCCGGCGGCCACTGCTTGGCGCGCTCGTAGGAGATGCCGCGGTAGTAGAACAGCTGCCAGTCTTCCGGCTCGAGCGTGCCCAGCCGATCGATCGCCACGCCATAGACCTTCGCCGCCTCTTCGAACTTCTTGTTCGAGCGCAGCAACTGGCCCAGCTGCTGGGCCGCGGAAATGTCGCTCTTGTCGCCGTCCATCAGGCTGCGCAGCAGGCTCTCGGCCTCGGCGAACTTTTCCTGCCGGCGATAGGATTCGGCGACCGAAAGCTGCGAGGGCCGGCGGAAGATCGAATCTTCCGGCACCTGGTTGTAGGCGGCGATCGCCTGGTCCAGATGATCGGCCTGACGATGCAGGTCGCCGAGCGCCAGTGCCGCGATGTCGAGCTTGGGATCGAGGTCGAGCGCGAGGTGCGTCAGCCACATCGCGTCGCCGTTGTAGTCGTCCGCCATCAGCTCCATGGCGACCTGGGTATAGGCGATGGCCATGCCCTGCTTCGGATCCTTGACCAGCGGGCCGTTCGGCTTGGGCTGGCCGATCTGCCGCTCCATCGCGCCGGCGACATCCTCGCCGCGGCCTTCGGCCTGCGTGCGGTAGCGCTCGACCATGGCGCGCGCGGCCTTCTCGTCGCCGTTGCGCAGCGCCAGCGCGATGTAGAACTCCGCCAGCTGCGCCGGGATCTCCACGCCCTCGTCGATGGCCGCGAGCAGGTCGGCGGCCGCCTTCTTGCTGTCGCCGGCGTAGTCCGTGATCAGCGCCGTCTGCATTTGCGCCAGCATCTGCGCGCCGTCGATCTCGGTCAGCGGCTTCAGCTCGGCGATCCCCGCGTCCTTGCCCTTGGCGCCGACCGCGAGCCAGGCCCGCAGCATCGGCGCGGTGACCTGCATGAGGCGGTCGTCCGGCAGCTCGCGAGACAGCGCCAGCGCCTCCTCGTAGTCGCCGCTGCGGGCCTTCTCCTGCATCAGCACCAGGCCGATCAGGATGGAGCGGATGCCGGCATCCTGCATGCGATGAGCCAGCTTGATCGCGTCCTCGATCCGGCCGTCGCTCATCAGCGCGACCAGCGTCTTCTGCGCCAGCACGCCGTTCTCAAGATCATCGCCGAGGGCCTGGATCAGCAAGTCCGCCGCCTGCCGCATGTCGCGCTGGTCGAAGGCGATGATGCCGGCGAGATAGGCGCCGGTGCCGGTCCAGCTCTCCTGCTTCGCGGCCGCGGTCTGGCCGACCATGGTGCCTTCGGCGTCTGCCACCGCCACCGGTTCTTCCGGCCCGCAGGCCGCGAGGGCGAGAGCGGCCAGGATGGCGATGCCAGCCAGCGCCTTGGGCGGTTGCCGGCGCGCTAAGTCCATGGTCTGCACGTCAAATCCGATCTTCTGGGGAGTAGCTTCCATGCCTTCTATATAGAACGCCCCGGGTTAACAGTCCCTGCCTAATTCGCTCACATATTGGGGTAGTTGGGGCCACCGCCCCCTTCCGGCACCACCCAGTGGATGTTCTGGGTGGGGTCCTTGATGTCGCAGGTTTTGCAATGGACGCAATTCTGGGCGTTGATCTGCAACCGCGGATTGCTGCCATCGGCCTCCCGGACGATTTCGTAAACACCGGCCGGGCAATAGCGTTGCTCCGGCGCGTCATAGAGCGCGAGGTTGGTCGCTATGGGCACGTCCTTGTTCTTCAGCGTCAGGTGCGACGGCTGGTTCTCTTCGTGGTTGGTCGAGGACAGGAACACCGACGATAGCCGGTCGAAGCTGACAACGCCGTCCGGCTTCGGATAGGCGATCTTCGGCATGTCCGACGCTTTCCGCAGCTGGGTGTGGTCCGGATGGTTGTGCAGCGTCCACGGCGCCTTGCCGCGGAACAGGTACGTGTCGAGCGCCGAATAGGCGAGGCCCATCATCATGCCGCCATGGAACGACGGCCGGATGTTGCGTACCCGGTAGAGCTCGTCCCAGAGCCAGGTCTTCTTCAGCGCCTCGGGATAGTCCGCGATCTCGGCGCCAGCGGCGGTGCCGGCCTTGAGGCGGGGGAACAAGGCTTCCGCCGCCGTCATGCCGGACTTCATCGCGGTATGGGTGCCTTTGATCTTCGGCACGTTGAGGAAGCCGGCGGTGTCGCCGATCAGGCAGCCGCCTGGGAAGATGAGCTTGGGGATCGACTGGAAACCGCCCTCGTTGATCGCGCGCGCGCCATAGGCGATGCGCCGGCCGCCTTCGAAGATCGGCCGGATCGCCGGATGCTGCTTGAAGCGCTGGAACTCCTCGAACGGGTTGAGGTGCGGGTTGTGGTAGTCGAGCCCGATCACGAAGCCGACCGCAACCTGGTTGTTCTCCAGTTGATAGAGGAACGAGCCGCCGTAGGTGCTGCTGTCCATCGGCCAGCCGATGGTGTGCGTGATCTTGCCTTGGCTGTGCTTGGCCGGATCGACCTCCCACAATTCCTTGATGCCGATGCCGAAGGTCTGCGGATCGCAGCTCTCGCGCAGCCTGAAGCGCTCGAACAGGCCCTTGGTGAGCGAACCGCGGCAGCCCTCCGCGAACAAGGTCTGCTTGCCGTGCAGCTCGACGCCGCGGGTGTAGTTGGCGGTCGGCTGGCCGTCCTTGCCGATGCCCATGTCGCCGGTCGCGACGCCCTTCACCGCGCCCTGGTCGTCGACCAGCACTTCGGCGGCGGCGAAGCCGGGATAGATCTCGACGCCCAGCGCCTCCGCCTGCTGGCCCAGCCAGCGACAGAAGTTGCCGAGCGAGATGATGTAGTTGCCCTCGTTGTGCATCTGCGGCGGCGTCGGCATGCGGATCGCGCGCGACGCGGTGAGGAACAGGAAGTGGTCTTCCTTCGCCGGCGTGTTGAGCGGCGCGCCCTTCTCCTTCCAGTCGGGGATGAGCTCATTCAGCGCGCGCGGCTCCAGCACCGCGCCGGAGAGGATGTGGGCGCCGATCTCCGCGCCCTTCTCGATGACGCAGACCGAGATGTCGTGGCCGTCTTCCGCGGCCAGCTGTTTCAGGCGAATCGCGGCGCTGAGGCCAGACGGCCCGCCGCCCACGATCACCACGTCGTACTCCATGACCTCGCGGTCCATCCGGCTTCTCCCAGTTTGCGGTCCAGGCTTCGCGTCGAGAATTGGCCGCGCGCGCGTCCGATGCTACGGTCGGTGTCATGTCACAGGACGCCCGCACCGATCAACAGCTCGACCCTCGGCAGGCACTGGCTTTGCTCAAGCTCTATATCGAGTGGGGCGCCGACGAGGCTATTGAACCGACGCCGCAAAGCCGCCTTGGGGCGACCCTGCTGCGGCCCACCCTGCCAGCCCAGAAACCCGCCGTTGCGGCACCGGCTCCCCAGCCTTCCGAACAACCGGTCTCGTCATACCGCCCCGCTCCGGCGCCGGCCCGCGCCCTCGGGCCGGTCGATCAGGCCGCCGTCCTCTCCGCCCGCGAGGCGGCACGGGCCGCCCCCGATCTCGCCGCCCTGAAGGAGGCGCTGGCGCGGTTCGACGGGGTCTCGCTGAGCAAGACCGCCACCAATCTGGTGTTCGCCGACGGCAACCCCATGGCCAGGGTCATGCTGGTGGGCGAGGCGCCGGGGGCCGACGAGGACCGGCTGGGCAAGCCCTTCGTGGGGGTCTCCGGCCAGCTGCTGGACCGGATGATGGCCGCAATTGGCCTCGATAGGACTTCCTTCTATATCACCAACGTCTGCTTCTGGCGTCCGCCGGGCAACCGCAAGCCGACCGACCTCGAGCTGGCCGCCCAGAAGCCGTTCGTCGAACGCCATATCGAGCTGGTGGCGCCCAAGGTCCTGGTCCTGGTCGGGGCGGCCGCCGCCCAGGGGCTGCTCGGGACCACGGAAGGAATCACCCGGTTGCGCGGCCGCTGGTTCCAGTATCGGCCAGGGTCCGGGGCGGACCAAGCGGCCATTCCTGCTCTCCCGATCTTCCACCCCGCCTACCTGCTCCGGCAGCCTGCCCAGAAGCGGGAGACCTGGCGCGATCTCCTCAAGTTGAGGGAAGTTTTATTATAGTGTGAGATTCTAGGCGGCCGGCCGGCCCAAATCAGAGCGATTTTCCAAACCTCACGAATTTTCTATCATGGTGTGGGGCAGTTAACTATTAAGGTTAATGTTCAAAAATAGGGTAAATGTCGCCGAATAAAACCCAGCTACTACAGGCGAATAGATCGAGCGTCGTTTACCTTCAATCCGTAATCGTGAATATTCGTAGTGGGTTGGAACGGTCGACACCCCATACGGGTTGTTCGCATCAGAGATTTTTAGTGGACACCCCCCTCCCCGATCGCGTAGCCATGAGTCCGGGAGACAAGAAGAAACGATCAACTACTCGCTTCGTTCGGGACGACGCGACCGCACAAGGGGACGGAAACCTTGGCTCTATGCTGGCAAACTTCGGGCTGCTGCCGCCTAGTGGCGTCGGCCGCTCTCGCGGGCTTCATGTTGACCGCCGGTCTTTCGGCGGGAGCCCAGGCTCAGGACGGTTCGGGCGCCACCGCCGCGCTGCCCGGGGACGACGTACAGGTTAAGGGCGCGGACCTGCCCAAGCCTCTGGACGCCGTCAATGCCGATCGCTATCGCGACATCTTCCGGTTGCAGGCCGCGGGCGATTTCCGCGCCGCCGACCGTGTCATCGAGGAGCTGACGGATCTGTCGCTGCTGGGCCAGGTCCTGGCCGACCGGTATCTGTCGCCGACCTATATCTCCAGGCCCAAGGAGCTGAGCGACTGGCTGCGCCGCTACGACACCCTGGCGGACGCCCGGGCGATCTATCAGCTGGCGCTGGCCAAGGGCGCGACCAAAGTCGAAGAGCCCAACATCAATGTGGTGCGGGTCGGCTCTCCCGACGAGAGCTACAACGACCGCGACGCCAACTGGCTGGCCGGGCTCGAAGCGTGGCGCCAGGGCGATTTCGCCAGCGCCGCCGCTGCCTTCGTGAAGGACGCGGAGGATTCCGAGAACAATTCCTGGGACAAGGCCAGGTCCGCCTTCTGGGCCGGACGCGCCTACCTGCGCGCCAAGCAGCCGGACAAGGTGAGCGCCTATCTGCGCAGGGCCGCGAAACATCCACTGACCTTCTACGGCCAATTGTCGGCGCGCGCCCTCGGCATCGAGCCGCAGGTCGATTGGACCGCGCCGAAATTCACCAAGGCCCACGGCCAGCAGCTGCTGTCCACCCGCTCCGGCAAGCGCGCGCTGGCGCTGCTGCAGGTCGGCCAGGTATCGGCGGCGGAAAAGGAGCTGCTGCTGCTCGAGTCCAAGGCCAAGGACAGCGTGGACGAAGCGCTGCTCGGCATCGCCCAGGTCACGCGCATGCCCTCGCTCGCGCTGAAGATGGGCGCGATGGAGCGGCTCTATGGCGACACCACCATCCCGTCGGTGCTGTTCCCGGTGCCGCACTGGGAGCCGAGGGGCGGCTTCACCGTCGACCGCGCGCTCATCTACGCCATCATGCGCCAGGAATCGGGCTTCAACCCGCTCGCGGTCAGCGGCGACGGCGCGCTCGGACTGATGCAGATCATGCCCGACACCGGCAAGAAGCTCGGCTACAACCCGGCGCAGCTCAAGAACCCGCGCCACTCCATCGCGGCGGGCCAGAAGTATATCGCGCGGCTGCTGCGCAACGGCCTGGTCGACAACGACATCATCCTGATGGCCGTTGCCTACAACGCCGGCGCCGGCAATCTCAAGAAGTGGAAGAGCGCGCCCAAGGCGATGAACGATCCGCTGCTGTTCGTGGAGACTCTGCCGTCCAAGGAGACGCGCCAGTTCGTGAAGCGCATCCTCGCCGCCTACTGGGTCTACCAGGAGCGGCTGGACCAGGAGACGCCGACGCTGAAGGCGCTCGCGACCGGCGGCTGGGCGCAGTATATCGGCCAGGACGGCACCGCCACCGCCTCCAACTGACCTCTCGACGGCCGCGTTCTCTGCTCTATGCTGGAGCCGAAAGGCTGACAGCACATGCCCCAGACTCATGCCTAAGCTCGATGAGACGCGGCCGTTCCTGGCCGTGCAGATCGGCGTGATGACGGTGTCGGACACCCGCACCATCGCCGACGACAAGTCCGGTCAGACCCTGGTCGACCTGATCACCCGCGACGGCCACAAGGTCGTCGACCGCGTCATCGTCAAGGACGACGCGGTCGCGATCGCCGCCCAGCTGCAGGCGTGGATCGCGCGCGAAGACGTGGACGTGGTGATCGCGACCGGCGGCACCGGCGTCACCGGGCGCGACGTCACGCCCGAAGCATTCGAGCAGGTGTACGAGAAAAAGATCGACGGCTTCGGCGAATTGTTCCGCTGGATCTCGTTCCAGAAGGTCGGCACCTCGACCATCCAGAGCCGCGCCACCGGCGGCGTCGCGCGCGGCACCTACCTGTTCGCGCTGCCCGGCTCGCCCGGCGCCTGCCGCGACGGCTGGGACGAAATCCTGAAGCACCAGCTCGACAACCGGCACCGCCCCTGCAACCTGGTCGAGCTGATGCCGCGGCTGGAAGAGCACCGCAAGTAGACCTATCTAGGGTCAATGGACGATCAGAAGCTCCACGACCTCGCCGCCTGGGTGACCGAGGCGGGCCTTGTCGGCACCGAGGAGACCGCGATGCTGGCCGGCTTCTGCGAGCGAGCCGTTGCCGCGGGCCTGCCGCTCGGCAGCCTGGTCGTGGTGGTGGATACGCTGCATCCGACGCATGAGGGCCATGCCATCCGCTGGCGCCACAATGAGCCGGAGACCGCGTTCTTCGAGTATGGCCGCACCAACCAGGGCGAGATGGCGGAGAACTATCGGCGCAGCACCTTCTACCAGCTGTTCCATTCCGGCGAGACCTATCTGCGCGAGCGGCTGAGCGATGAGACCTTGGCGCGCTATTGGAACCTGGAGCCGGACCGCGACGCGGGCATGAAGGAGTTCCTGGCCGTCCTGACCCGCTTCGGCCCCGAGGGAACGATCGGCGACATGGATTGCGTCTACTCCAGCTGGTTCACCGGTCTCGAGCGCGGCTTCAACGACGACGAGATCGCAGCGATCAAGCGCCTGGTCCCGTTCCTGGCTGGCGCCGTCAAGAACCTTTCCCTGAGCCGGGTCGTGCGCAACCTGGCCGAAACCTACCTCGGGCGCGACGCCAGCCAGCTGGTGCTGGGCGGGCGGATCGAGCGCGGCGTCGCCGACCGCATCGAGGCGGTGCTGTGGTTCAGCGACCTCAGCGGCTACACCCGGATCACCGACAGCGCGCCGCCGGAGCAGATCATCCCGCTGCTCAACGACTATGCCGAGGTGGTGGTGTCCGCGATCCGCGACCAGGGCGGCGACGTGCTGAAGCTGGTCGGCGACGGCGTGCTCGCGATCTTCACGGCGGAAGACAGCGGCAACGCCTGCGCCGCCGCGATCAGCGCCGTAATCGCCGCCGAGCAAGGCACCGCCGCGCTGAACGAACGACGCGCCGCCGAGCAGCTGCCGACCACGCGCATGTATGTCGGGCTGCATATCGGCGAGGTGTTCTTCGGCAATATCGGCAGCCCCGACCGCCTCGACTTCACCGTGGTCGGCCCTGCGGTCAACGAGACTAGCCGCATCGCCGCCATGTGCCGCTCGGTCGACCAGAAGATGCTGGTCTCCGCCGACTTCGCCGCCGCGCTCGGCACTCGCGCGCGGCTGGTCTCGGTCGGCCGCTATGCCCTGCGCGGCGTCAAGCAGCCGCAGGAGCTGTTCACCCTCGACCGCGGCTGACTCAATAAGCCCCTTCCCCCCTTGCGCGCCTTCCGGCGCGACCCCCTATCCAGCTCCGGCTAGGCTCACTACCGTTCGCCAACCCTACGCGTCCTTCCCCCGCAAGGACGGAAGAGATGTTGCTCGCTAACCGCAGTCGGCCCGGCTGCTTACCCTGTTGTCCTCCACGTCGCTCCAAGTGATCTCGGCATCAGGCGCCGTCGTCCAGCACCTGGCGCACCTTGCGGGCGAGCTCCACCTTGCGGAACGGCTTGGTCAGCAGATGGACGCCCTTGTCCAGCACGCCGTGATGGATGATCGCGTTCGCGGTATAGCCCGACATGTACAGCACCTTCAGTTCCGGCCGGCGGCGCTGCGCTTCGCGCGCGAGGGCCGTGCCGTTCATGCCCTTGGGCAGCACGACGTCGGTGAACAGCAGATCGAGGCGGCTGACGCGATCGAGAATCGCGATGGCCTCGGGCGCGTCGCGTGCTTCGAGCGCCTGGTAGCCGAGGCGCGTCAACAGCTCGACCGCGAGGCGCAGCACCATCGCATCGTCCTCCACCACCAGCACCACCTCGCCCGGCCTGGCGGCCGGCAGCTCGCTCCGATCGATGGTCACGCGGCCATCCTCCTGGTCGGTCGCGGTGGCGGGCAGATAGAGCTTCACGCTCGTGCCTTGGCCTTCCTCGCTGTAGATCTTGATATGGCCCCTGGACTGCTTGACGAAGCCGTAGACCATGCTGAGGCCGAGGCCGGTGCCCTGTCCGGTCGGCTTGGTGGTGAAGAAGGGCTCGAGCGCGCGCTGCACCACCTCCTTGCTCATGCCGATGCCGGTATCGGTCACCGCCAGCATGACATACCTGCCGGGCATCACCTCCAGATGCTCCTCCGCATAGGCCGCATCCAGGATGGCGTTCTGCGCCTCGATCATCAGCTTGCCGCCGTTCGGCATGGCGTCGCGCGCGTTCACCGACAGGTTGAGCAACGCGTTCTCCAGCTGGTTCGGATCGATCAGCGTCTTCCACAGATCGTCCGCCACCTGGGTCTGGATCTCGGTCGTCTCGCCGAGGGTGCGATGCAGCAGCCTGGTCATGTCGATGATGAGCTTGCCGGCGTCGAGCACGTGTGGATCGAGCGGCTGCAGCCGCGAATAGGCCAGCAGCTGATGGGTCAGGCCGGCGCCGCGCGCCGCCGCGTTCATGGTGTTCTGCACGATCTGGCGCAGGTCCGGCCGGTCCGCCAGCGCGTCCTCGAGGATGTCGAGGTTGCCGTAGATGATGGCGAGCAGGTTGTTGAAGTCGTGCGCCACCCCGCCGGCCAGCTGGCCGACCACCTCCATCTTCTGCGACTGGCGCAGGCGCTCCTCGCTGGCGCGCAGCGCCTTCTCGGCCCCGCTGCGCTCCAGCACCATCTGGATGGTGGCGTGGAGCTCGCGCTCCGAGAACGGCTTCAGCAGGTAGCCGTGCGGCCTGGTTGCGCGCGCCCGCTCCAGCGTCGCTTCCTCGGAGTACGCGGTGAGGTAGACGACCGGGATGTGATAGCTGGCCGGAATCCGCGCTGCGGTCTCGATGCCGTCGATCTCGCCTTCGATATGGACATCCATCAGGACGAGGTCCGGCACCGTCTGCTCGATCGTTTGCAGCGCCTGCTCGCCATTGGCGACATTGGCCACGACCTCGTAGCCGAGCCCCTGCAGCATGACCTGCAGATGGAGCGCGACAATCCGCTCGTCTTCCACCACCAGGATTCGCGCGTCGGGCATGCGCTAGCTGTGCCTCGCCGAATCGGTCGCTCCGTTGCTTCCGCAACGACCGTGTCTGATGTCCCCGGGCCGTCCTTGCTCGATCTCTGCGATAGTGTCTGCCACGAGCACTCTTTGAATGGCTCAACCGGTGTGTCGTATCGCCGGCTGGTGCGGTTTCACACCCTCAGCATCGCCGAGTATACGCACAAACCTGCGGGACGAACCAAGCGGAAAGCGCAGCGGCGGCATGCGCGGCGATGGAACCAATCCGCGCATGGCTCGTTAACTGCCGAGCGGCCGCGATCCGAGCGGCGGTCGCGTCATGGCTGCAATCCGCAGTTTCGTTGCAAACCCGCCGAGAGGTCATGCATCGCACCGGCGCTCGCATTCACGCATTCATCGCGCTGGTCCCGGCGGTGCTGGCGCTTGGCGCCTGCACCAGCACGCGGGAGACCAGCCCGCAGCGCTCGGCGACCGAGCAGCTGCTGATCTCGACTGCGGTCGACCGCGCGGTGGAGGGAATGGACCTCGAGATCCCGCAGGGCACCAAGGTCTTTCTCGATGCCGGGCAGCTCGAAGGCAGCGATGGCAAATACGCCAGCGGTGCGATGAAGGACCGGCTGCTGCGCGACGGCGCCAACCTGGTCGGCGACCGCGGCAAGGCCGATGCGGTGGTCGAGATCCGGGCCGGCGCGCTGTCGATCGACGACCGGCAGACGCTGGTCGGCATCGGCAGCTTCGATGTTCCGGTTCCGCTCGCCGGCGAGGCCGCCAAGATTCCCGAGATCGCGCTCTATAAGCAGAAGGAGCGCGTGGGCATCGCCAAGATCGCCGCCATCGGCTACCGCACCGCCGACGGCAAGCTGATCGATTCCACCGGCCCGCAGTTCGGCTATTCCCACGAAGACGAGCAGGTGCTGCTGTTCTTCTTCACCTGGCGCTCCAGCGACCTGCCCAAGGAAAAGACCGACAGCCTGCTCGACCTCGAGTGAGGGAAAAGCCCTCATGAGTCGCGCCTTCCAAGATCGCCGCGTCGTCGCTATAGATGGCGCATGCGCGATTTCGGCGGGAGGAAGCGCCCATGAAACGAGTGGTCTTTACCGGCGGCAGTGGCAAGGCAGGCAAGCACGCGCTGCAGGTGCTGCTGGATTACGGCTATCAGGTCCTCAATCTCGACATCAGGCCGCTGGACAACCCCAGGGCCCGCACCCTCATCACCGACATCACCGATTCCGGCCAGGTGTTCAACGCGCTCACCCACTATACCGGCCTGCACGAGTTCGACCCGGACCTGCGCGCCAAGCCGATCGACGCGGTCGTCCATTTCGCCGCCATCCCGCGCATCATGATCACGCCCGACAACGAGCTCTACCGCATCAACGTGATGGGCACCTACAACATCATCGAGGCGGCGGTGAAGCTCGGCATCAGGAAGATCATCGTCGCGTCGAGCGAGACCACCTATGGCGTGGTGTTCGCCGAGACGCCGCGCGAGCCGGACTATTTCCCGCTCGACGAAGAGTACGACGTCAACCCGATGGACAGCTACGCGCTGTCCAAGGTGGTCAACGAGCAGACCGCGCGCGCCTTCGCCCTGCGCAGCGGCGCAGACATCTATGCCCTGCGCATCGGCAACGTGATCGAGCCGCACGAATACGCCATGTTCCCGAAATGGTTCCAGGACCCCGGCTTCCGCAAGAAGATCGCCTGGAGCTACATCGACGCGCGCGACCTGGGCGAGCTGTGCCACCGCTGCATCGAGACCGACGGCCTCGGCTTCCAGGTGTTCAACGCGGCAAGCGGCGACACCTCGTCCGACCTGCCCACCGCGGAGCTGCTGAAGCGCTTCTATCCCAACGTGCCGGTGAAGGCGAAGCTCGGCGCGTTCGAGACCCTGCTTTCCAACAGGAAGGCGCGCGACAAGCTCGGCTTCGAGCAGAAGCATTTCTGGCGCAACTACGTGAAGGCGTGAGGAGAACGCCTACGCCCTTGGGATCGGTGCGCCGCAAGCGAGCCCAGGGTCGCGCTGCGCACTGGCCCAGTTGCGCGCGGTAACGAGCTGCGCGCAGTTCAGGAACTGGACGTCCAGCAGCACCGCACCTTCGAGGTCGGCGTCCTGCAGCACAGCCTTGAACAGGTTCGCGCCGACCAGCCGCGCGCCAGTCAGCCGTGCGCTCCGCAAGGCGGCGCCGCGCAGATCGGCCTGGCGCAGATCGACCCCGTTGAGATCGGCCCCGGTGAGATCGAGTCCGCGCAGCGACGCACCGGACAGATCGGGCGTGATGCCCGCATGCGCGGCGCGCCAGCCGTTCCAGGCGGAGACACCCGAGCGCAGCAGAGCAACCTGATCGGCATCAGCCATCGCTCCCCCCAGCACCAACATCGGGCGGCAGCCGGGTACGATCGTCGCGCCGGGCCGATGCAATCTGCACTGCCGTCAAGCCGGCCGCGCCCCGCAAGTCGGCGCCGGAAAGGTCGGCGCCGTCCAGCTTCGCCACCCGCAGATAGGCGCCCTTGAGATCGCAGCCGCAGAGCGACGCGCCGCTGAGAATTGCCCCGCCAAGGCGGGCCGCGCGCAGGTCCGCACCGTCGAGCCGCGCGTCCCGCAAATCCGCGCCACGCAAGTTGGCTCGCTGCAGATCGGCGCCGCCGAGATCCGCGCGCTCCAGATTGGCGCCGCTGAGGTCGGCGTCGGCGAGATGCACCCCGGCCAGAACTGCTTGCGCAAGCAACGCGAACTCCATCTCGGCCTTTTCCATCCGCGCCCTGCCGAGGTCGGCCGTGGCGAGCTGCGCGCCGCTCAGTCGCGCCGCTGACAGATCGGCTTCGCACAGCCGCGTGCCGCGGAGGCTCGCTCCGGCTAGATTCGCGCCCTGCAGATGGGCTCCGCTGAGATCGGCATCGTCGAGCCGGGCATGAGCCAGCCGCGCGCGCCGCAGGTCGGCCGCTACCAGGTTCATGTGTGAAAGATCGGCGCCCCTCAGATCGGCGCGCGCGCCCTCCCGCCGACCGGTCTCCAGATAGCGGCGGTGTGCCTCCAGGATGGCGGTCAAATCAGCATGGCCGGCGGCGGGTTCGTCCCTGATCACGCGCCCATTCTAGACCAATGGCGCGCCAATCTTCAGCACTTTACCCATACTCCAGCACAATCTTGCGGAACACAGCCCGCGGCATCACACTTAGTAGGTGCGACAAGGTAGGGTGCGACAAGGGACCTGCCCATGTGGCGGCTTATCGACGCTCCTCTGCCATCTTGGTTCCGCTGGCTGATGGCCGGCGCCGGGATTCTGTTGCTGGCCGCGATGACCGCGACGTCGCACGCTCCTGCACAGGAAGCATCCAATCCGCGGCAAGCCCTCGTCATCACGATCGATGGTGCGATCGGTCCCGCCATTGCCGACTACATCGCGGAGCAGCTGGCGGAGATCGATCCGGCCACCACCGGCCTGGTGATCCTGCGCATGGACACGCCCGGCGGGCTCGACACGGCAATGCGCAAGATCATCCGCGCCGAACTGGCTTCGCCCGCCCCGGTTGCCGTCTATGTCGCACCAGCAGGCGCACGCGCTGCCAGCGCCGGCACCTATATCCTCTACGCCGCATCCGTCGCAGCGATGGCGCCCGGCACCAATCTCGGCGCAGCAACGCCCATCACCATCGGCGGCGTGCCGGAGTTTCCCGAAGGCGAACGCGACGAGAAGGAGCCGGACAAGGCCAAGCCGGATGAGGACAAGGAGTCCAAACCGGATGCCGACAAGGAGTCCAAGTCAGCCGAACCTGCGGAGCCGCTCGACACCTCCACGCCAGAACGGCGCAAGCTCGTGAACGACGCCGCCGCCTATATCCGCGGCCTGGCCCAGATGCACGGGCGCAATGCCGACTGGGCGGAGCAGGCCGTGCGCGGCGCCGCCAGCCTGCCGGCCGAGGAGGCGCTGAGGCGCGACGTCATCGACGTGGTCGCGGCGACCTTGCCCGAACTGCTGCGCAAGATCGACGGACGCACGGTGCTGGTGAACGGCGAGAAGGAGACTCTCGCGACGGCCGATCTGGAGCTCATCGAAAGCGAGATCGACTGGCGCACGCGGCTGCTGATGGTCATCACCGATCCGACCATCGCCTATCTCCTGATGCTGGTTGGCATCTATGGGCTGATCTTCGAATTCGCCAATCCCGGCACCTACGCGCCCGGAGTCATCGGCGGCATCAGCCTGCTGCTGGCTCTGTTCGCGTTCAGCGTGCTGCCGGTCGACTATGTCGGCATGGCGCTGATCCTGCTCGGCATCGCGCTCATGGTGGCGGAAGCCTTCGCGCCATCCTTCGGGATCCTCGGCCTCGGCGGCCTCACCGCCTTCGCCATCGGCTCGGTCATCCTGTTCAAGGCCGGCATGCCTGGCTACGGCGTGCCCATCGCCGTCGTGATTGCCGGCAGCATCGTCACCGGCGGGCTGCTGATCCTGGTCCTCGCCATGCTGGTGCGCTCGCGGCACCATGCGGTGATCACCGGCAAGGAAGGCCTGATCGGCAGCGCCGGCGAGGTGGTCGAATGGAACGGCCGCGACGGACGGGTGCGGGTGCTGGGCGAGCTCTGGCTCGCACACGCGAGCGAGGCGCTGCAGCCCGGCGATCCCGTCGAGGTGCGCAGCCGGGAAGGCCTGCTGCTGACCGTCGCGCGCCGCGGCAGCCCGTCGCAATAGAGCTCAGGAGAGCCAAGGAGACATCGCATGCCCGTCACGCTGATATCCCTCGCCGTTATCGTGATCCTGGTGGCGGCCGTCATCATTTCGGCGATCCGCATCTTCCGCGAGTACGAACGCGGCGTCGTCTTCACGCTCGGCCGCTACACCGGCACCAAGGGGCCGGGACTGGTTCTCATCATCCCGGTCGTGCAGCAGGCGGTGCGGGTCGATCTGCGCACCATCGTCAACGATGTGCCGCCGCAGGACGTGATCTCGCGCGACAACGTCTCGGTGAAGGTCAATGCCGTCATCTACTTCCGCGTGGTCGACGCCGAGAAGGCCATCATCCAGGTCGAGGATTTCATGGAGGCGACCAGCCAGCTGGCGCAGACCACCCTGCGCTCGGTCCTCGGCAAGCACGAGCTCGATTCCATGCTGTCCGAGCGCGACAAGCTGAATGCCGACATCCAGGACGTGCTCGACAAGCAGACCGATGCCTGGGGCATCAAGGTCTCCAATGTCGAGATCAAGCGAGTCGACCTGGACGAGAGCATGATCCGCGCCATTGCCAAGCAGGCGGAGGCCGAGCGCATCCGCCGCGCCAAGATCATCAACGCCGAGGGCGAGCAGCAGGCGGCGCAGAAGCTGGTCGATGCCGGCCGTATCCTCGCGCCGGTCCCCCAGGCGATGCAGCTGCGCTACCTCTCGGCCCTGCACGACATCGCCGGCGAGCGCAGCTCGACCGTGGTCTTCCCCTTCCCGATCGATCTCGCCGAAACCCTGACCACTCTCGTCAAGCCGCGCGCTGGCTAAGAACAAGCTGGCCGCATCGCCTGGCGTTCGGCATCATGCCGGTTGGTTGTCTGTGGGGAGTGCGATGTCGTTCGACAGCTTTTCCGAAAGCTATGCCGAGGCGCGCGGCAAGTTCCTGGCCGCGGCCACCGACGCCGGCGCGCGCATCCACAGCTATGGCCGCGACGATCTGAAAGGCGGCGCGGGCGAGCCCCTCGCCTGCGATGTCGCCATCCTGGGCCCGGAGAACGCGCCGCGCACCGCGCTCGCGATCATCGGAACGCACGGCATCGAGGGCTTCGCCGGCTCGGCGGTGCTCCATCGCTGGCTCCTGTCCCGCACCGGCGAGCGACCTGGCATCAAGATCGTGCTGATCCATGCCATCAATCCGTGGGCGTTCTCGCATAAGACCCGCACGACCGAGAACAACGTCGATCTGAACCGGAACTTCATCCGCGACAATGTCGGCTACCAGCGCGAGAACCCGGCATATGACGCGCTGGCGCCGTTCCTGCACATCGATCCGAGCGATGCGCGCCGCAGCCTGGCGGCCTATCGTGCCTACAAGAGCTATCTGGATGAGCATGGCTGGCATCTCGAGAACGAGCTGCTGGAGGGCCAGTGTCATCATCCCGATGGCTTGTTCTATGCCGGCAAGCAACCCGAGTGGTCAAACAGCCTCTTCCGCCGGATCCTGGGCGAGCATCTGGCGCAGGCGGGAACAGTCGGCTTCGTCGACTGGCACACCGGCGTCGGGAGCTTCGGCGAGGTCGTCTATCTCATCACCGGCGGCAAGGGCAGCAGGGAATACGCCGCTGCCGCACGCTGGTGGAACCGCGAACAGGAGGAGAAGCCGGCCTTCAAGTCGGGATCGACGCCCAACTACCGCGGGCTGCTGTCACAGGCGATCCGCCAGGAGCTGCCACAGGCACGAGTGGCCGGCGGCGTGGTGGAGTTCGGAACCGCCGACGAGTATTCGATCATCCGCGGCGACTGCCTCGACCGCTGGCTGCGCTTCGAGGGCCGCCACGACCCGGACCTCGCGCATTTCCAGGACGCCTACAAGGACATCATGTGCCCGCCCGATCTGTCCTGGCGCCGCATGGTCCTCGCCGAAGGCCCGGCCATCATGGACAAGCTGGTCGCCGGCGTCGCCGGCTGGTGACGCCGGACGTCACACGATGAAGCGGTCCCAGCCGCCGTAGTGCTCCTTGCTGCGCGCGCCGCGCGGCAAGCTGAGCGCGGCCAGGGCAAGGCCGAGCACGACATCGGCGATGATGCTTGCGGTCGATCCGCCCTCCAGCAGGAACGGCGACGCCGCCAGCCATAGGCCGAGCGGCACGTTGAGCAGCCGCAGCGCGCGGATCGCCTCGGCCAGCGCGGAGATTGCGATGGTGACGGCAAGGCACCCGACGACATGGTCGCTGAAATAGAGCGGCGGTTCGGTGCCGACGATCAGCGGCGTCGCCAGCAGGACGATGCCGATGCCGGCGCTCACCAGCAAGGTCCAGGGATAGGTGACGCCGCCGGACAGGAAGTCGTGCAGCATGCGGCCGAACGGCAGCTCGAGCCGCTGCATTTCATCCAGCCGCTCGGATAAGCCGGCCTCGCCCTTGAACAGCGTGCGCCAGAACGGCCGGCCGAGCCGCTTGCTGCGGAGCAGGAACTGCGCGGTCGCCAGCACCTCGTCCACCGAATAGGGGATCAGGATCACGGTCACGACCGCCTGCAGCATGCAGAGCGTGCACAGCGCGCCGATCAGAATGGGCTGGATGATGATGAAGCCGACACTCACCGCGCCCAGCGGCAGGATCAGCAGGCCGAACAGCAGGACCAGCCATGGCATGGTGCGCCAGCGCCGCTGGTCGCCGATGATGCCGGTCAGGATGTCGAGCATGTAGGCGAGCGCGCCGAGACCGGCGTCGGGAATCGGAAAGGCGCGCGACAAGGCTGAGGTGACGACCGATTCCGTGCCGTTGCGATCCGGCGTCGTGCCCGCGAACACCGGGTCCCATATGTGCGGGACATGGCCGAGCTGGTAGGCGGCCAAATAGCGCGAAACGAAATATCCCACGAACGCCAGCGTCACGATCGGCACGCGCTGCACATAGGATGACGGCGAATACGACCACCCCATCGGTATGTCGCTGGTGGTGCCGATGGCGATGCGAGAGATCCCCGGCGTCGGCGCGACGATCACCGCGAAGGCAAAGAGCAGCGTGCCGACCAGGCTGTCGAGTGCGTACGCGGCCGCGCTGGTGGTCCAGAACACCAGCGGCGCGGTCATGATCCAGAGCGCGATGCCGGCCACCGCCCATTGCGACCAGGACGGCGCGCGTCCGAACGCCTTGGCGGAGAGCAGGCAGACCGTGAGGCCGGTGATGATCTCGCTCAATCCCAGCCAGCGGTTGCGCGCGTCCGGCGGCGGCAGATCCCATCCCGCCGCCGGCGGCGCCGGCGCGCCGGCATCGCCGGCGAACAGCCCGATCGCGAACGGCGTCGTGATCAGCCAGGCGCCGAGCGCCATATTGATGAGGTGCGCCCAGCGCGTCGCCAGGTGATGCCGGCTCAGCGCCGCCTCGCCGCGCTCGATCAGCTCCGGTTCGCGCGCTTCGACGCGGTCCTCCGCGCGCTCCAGCTCCACATCCGCCGCCTCGACCACCGCGCTGTCGAGCTTGTTGGTCTTGTACCAGCGCGGCGGATCCTCCTTCAGGCGGCGGATCATCGTGGGCAAGGTCGCCGCAAGATCGTGCTGCGGCTGCCAGCCGAGATACCGGCGTGCCCGGCCGGTATCGAGCTCGTAGTGATCCTCGGCGATTTCCATCATCCACGGCTTGACGAAGGGATCGTGGTCCAGCACCTCGTCCTGCACCCAGGCACCGGCCTGTGCCAGCGCCTTGGGCAGCGACAAGGTCGGCCACGGCCGCCCGTGGATCAGGCGGCCGATGTCGCGCTGCAGCTCCTCGTAGGTTGGGCCGCCCGGCTCGCCGATCAGCAATGTGAGCTCTTCCGGCAGATCGCGGCGCCGGTCCACCACGCGCTCCACGGCCTCGACCAGATCGTCCAGGTGCAGATAGGGCTGACCGCTGCCCGGCTCACCGGCGAACAGGTAGCTCATCGGCTGTTGCTCGTAGATCCGCGAGATCTGCTGGGCGAGGAACGCGGCTCTACAATCATCGTTGTAGACGCCGGCCAGGCGCAGGATGGCGACCGGGATGCTGCCGCGCTCCTTCCTCGCCACCTGTTCCGTCTTCGCTTTGGATTCCGGGTAGGGCCATTTCGGCTGGATCGGCCAGTCCTCGTCGATCGGCTTGCCCTGATCGCCGGGTGCGTGAACGAGCATGGTGCTGGAGAACACGAACTGCTCGACCGTGAAGCGGCTGTGCAACGCCCGCAGCAACTGGCGCGTACCCTCCACCGTCACCTGCTGATATTTCGGATTCGGTTCTCCGCTGAGATCGTAGTACGCCGCGAGATGGATGACCGAGGCGATCCGCTTGCCGCATTTCGCCGCCACCTCGCCCATCGCCTCCTGGATCTGCGCCGCCTTGGTGAGGTCGAGCTTGATGGTCTCGACATCGGAATTCGGCGGCGCGAACAGGTCGAGCCCGACGATCCTGTAGCGCGCCTTCAGGCGCGCGGCGAGCGCGCGGCCGATGAAGCCGCTGCTACCGGTGATCAGGACCACCTCTGTTGGGGAGTTCGCTCGCTCTGGCACGTCGGTCTCGGCCCGCACTTCGGGTTTGCCCTGCCGGGCCGTCTCAGGACCAACGGGGCCGGCCTCCGCAGGGTTCCGATCCGTCACGAAATCCGCCGCGTAATGCGTAACGCATTACCGCAAAGATTTGTTCTTCATTTGTTCTC
>DATFDU010000544.1:0-5716 GCA_035251915.1 Dongiaceae bacterium
TGGCCGACAGCACCTCGTCCAGGGTGCGCGCCGCCACCGCCTCGCGGATCGCGAACTGCACCAGGCGGTACAGCCAGCCATCCACGTCCACGACCGCGCCGACCGCGCGCTCGGGATCGACGATGCGGCGCAGCGCCGTCAAGGTCACGCGCAGGGCGATGCGATCCTTGGTCAGCATCTCCTGCGCGGTGATCTCGACCGCCTGCGGTCGCAGGTCGAGCTTCTTCACTTCGACCTTGCGGCCGACCGTCCAGAAGGCGTGACGGCCCGGCGCCAGGCGCTCGACCAGGCGCCCCTCGACGTACAGCAAGCCCGCCTCGTGGTTCTCGACCACCGTCTCCGCCACGTGCGGGTTGCGCGCACGCTCGATCAGCGACAGGTGACGCGCCGACACCTTCGGATCGCTGGTGACGTCGATGCGCTCGACCGTCACCGCGGTCGCGACCTTCCAGTAGACGCGCACCTGCCACGGCGCCATCAGGTGGGTCGGACGCCCGTCAAGGCTGACGATCGCCAGCTCGTCGGCGCGGGTTTCGACCGCTTCGAACAGCTGTGCCGCCAGTTCCGGACGCTCTGCCTTCAGCACGGCATAGCGCTCGGCCGGGAACTCGGCACGCACGACGTTGAAGGTCTCGGCCTTCAGCGCGCCGCGCGGATCGAACAGCCGATGCAGGCCCGGCTCCAGGGCACGCACGCAGCGGCCGTCGCGCAGCAACAGCGCGCGCTCGCCGTCCTTCACCAGCACGCGCAGGAACAAATCAACGCGAACCATGGTCTCACCCTCCATCCGTTCGCTTCATGGCCCATGCCAAAAAGCGTCGTTTCGAAAACCGAGGAACCGGGTTCCGGACGCGTCTTCCTTCGAGAGCAGCGGGCCGTGGCTTCAGCCCGGCGGATCGCGAGCTCAGGCAACCCGTTCGCCGAACTCGCGTTCGATGTTCGAGCCCTGGACCCGAGATCCGCGCAGGCGGTATCCGCCGCGGCGCAGAGCCGGTCTCAAAGTGTCTGGTTCGTTCGAGAGGCCTTTCGGCCAGACGACCGGACCGCGACTGAAGCGCGCGTCCGGTTCCCTTCAGAGGCTATCGGCTTATGAGGCCGAACCGGAGCGGAGCGGGATTCGAACCCGCGACAAAATGCTTATCAGGCATTTGCTCTACCCATCTGAGCTATCCTCGTTTGCGCACCCGACCGGACTCGAACCGGCGACCTCCGGATTGCTCCGGCGCTCTGCCACTGAGCTACGAATGCCACGTCTTCATTTGGCGGAACACGCGACGCGCAAAGCGCGCCGTGCCGGCCGGGACCAACAGCCCGAGCCCTGAGGCCAAGCGAAGGAGCGCGCTTATGCCGCAGCCGGATGGTGCGCGCAAGCGGAAATCGCGCCCGGAGGTTGCATTGCCTTTTCGTCTGTGGCGCGCTCGACACAGCAAAGTCACCGGCGCAGAATTGCGTTGAGTATATGCGAGCCCATATGGCGTTGATGTTCCTGCGGATAGATCGATGTCGCGCACCCTGATCATCATCGGATTGCTGATCGTCGCCGTGGGCGTGCTGTGGCCGTGGCTGCAGAAGATCGGCCTTGGGCGCCTGCCCGGCGACATCGCCATCCGTCGTGACGGTTTCACCTTCTATGCACCGATCGCGACCTGCATCGTCATCAGCATCGTCGTGTCGGCGCTGTTCTGGTTCCTGAGACGCTGATCGCGAGGCTTCACGATGACCTTCCGACCTCTGACGCGACGCGCTGTCCTTGCCGGCGGAGCCGCGCTCGCAGCATCGCCGCTGGCGTTGCCCTTGCGCGCGCAGGCGTCCCAGGTACTGACGCGCGCCATCCCGTCGAGCGGTGAAACGATTTCCGCCGTCGGCCTCGGCACCTGGATCACCTTCAATGTCGGCGATGACCCGGTGCTGCGCGACGAATGCGCCGCGGTGATGGCGGCGTTCTTCGAGGACGGCGGGCGGATGATCGATTCCTCGCCGATGTACGGCTCGTCGCAACCGGTCATCGGCTATGGCCTGGCGAAGCTGGGCGACGCGCCGGTGTTTTCGGCGGACAAGGTGTGGACCTCCTCCGATGGACCAGCCCAGATCGAGCAGTCGCGGCAGTACTGGGGCGTACCGCGCTTCGATTTGCTGCAGGTGCATAACCTGCTCGCCTGGCAGGACCACCTGAAGACGCTGTACGCCATGAAGGAGGCGGGGCAGCTGCGCTATGTCGGCATCACGACCTCGGAAGGCCGGCGCCACGACCTGTTCGAGGAGATCATGCGCACCGAGCCGCTCGATTTCGTGCAGCTGACCTACAACATCGTCGACCGCGAGGTGGAGGAACGCCTGCTGCCGCTGGCGCAGGACCGCGGCATGGCGGTCATCGTCAACCGGCCGTTCCAGCAGGGCGACCTGACCCGCGACCTCGAAGGCGAGCCGCTGCCGGACTGGGCGGCGGAGATCGGCGCCGCCAGCTGGGCGCAGTTCATCCTGAAGTTCATCCTGTCGCATCCCGCCGTCACGGTCGCGATTCCGGCCACCAGCCGGGTCGACCATGTGCGCGAGAACCTTGCCGCAGCGACCGGTCCGCTGCCCGACCAAGCGATGCGCCGCCGCATGGCGGCCTACGTGGAGCAGCTATGATGCCACGCCGCTGATGCTGGACTGGAGCTACCGACTCTCCGACTTCCTGCTGTTCTCCCCGCGCGTCTATTGGCGGATGTTCGAACTGCACAACGAAGCACTGTGGCCGCTGCCGCTGGCGACGCTCGCGCTTGGCATCGCGATGCTCATTCTGGTGATCTTGCGTCCACGGCGGTCGGGGCGATGGATTGCCATCGTGCTCGCCATCCTGTGGGCATTGGTCGGCTGGAGCTTCCTGTGGCATCGTTACGCCGCGATCAACTGGGCCGCATTCTACATCGCTCCGTTCTTCGGGTTGCAGGCCCTGCTCTTGCTTGTCGGCGGATTGCTGGATCGCCTGCGGTTCGATCAGAGCGGCGTGCGGCACGCTGCCGGCTGCGGCCTCGTCACCTTCGCATTGGTTGGCTATCCGCTGTTGGCGCCATTGTCCGGCCGGCCCTGGGCCGGCGCTGAAATTTTCGGGATCACACCTGATCCAACCGCGATCGCAACGCTTGGCTTCCTGGTGTTCGTGCGCGCCAAGATGGCGCTCCTGTTGATGCCGATTCCAATCCTCTGGTGCGTGATCAGCAGCACAACCTTGTTGGCCATGGACGCCTGGGTGGGTTGGATCCCAGCTGCTGCTGGCCTGTTGGCGCTGGCAGCGTTGGCGCTCCGGCACCGCGTGTCCGATGAGACGGTGCAACCCGGGCGATGACCTTCAGCCTGCCGACGATGCTCCCGGCGACAGCGCGACCGCCAGCCAGGCGAGAACCAGCAGGACGCAGATCAGAGCCAGGACACCTCGTCCCCACCAGCTGAAAATCCCTCTGCCGGCGCCCGCGCCGATGTCCCCGCCGGCCTCTCGCATGCGCGTGCCGAAGACCCAGATATCGATCCCCATCAGGATCGTGAAAACGACCATGCCCGCCGCGACCTGGCGCAGCGTCAGTTCAGTCAAGAACGCGCCGTCCGGACTTGGGAAGAACTTTGCGATCGCGAGTACGCCGCCATTGACCGCGAACAGCAAGTTGTAGCGCCGACTCTTCCCGTCTTCGTAGAACTTGAAGACCGTCGGATACTCACCGAGCTTGGAAGCCACGCGGATTCTCCCTATGGATGGTGGGCGGACGGAAGCGAGACGCGGGTACGCTGGTGAGAAAATGGCGACCCCGAGAGGATTCGAACCTCCGACCTGCGGTTTAGGAAACCGACGCTCTATCCTGCTGAGCTACGGGGTCGCATGGCAGGAATTGGCCGGCAGCCCTTATAGCAGAGCCGTCCAGCCCTGGTAAGGCCCCCGCCCCGGCCCTTATTCCGCCTCCAACACCTTGATGACAACGTCGCTGACGGCGCCGCGGGGCGCGGTCTTGAGCAGCGGGTCAGGAGCGGCGGTCAGCAGGATGGTGACCGTGCGGTCATAGGCGGCAGGATCGAGGCGGCCGAACGGAACGCGGCCGACCTCCACCAGATCGTTGGCTGCCCAGATGCCGCGCAGCAGGGTGGCGAGATCGGGCGCCGGCGGCGGCGTCTTCTCGGCCAGGAACTCGGCCGCCTTGCGCGCCTCGTCGAATGCGCTTTGCCAGCCGGCGCGCGCCCCGACGAGAAAGCGCGCGATCCGCTGGATCCGGTCGGGATACTTCAGGTCCTCGCCCCGCGCATAGACGCCGTCCTCCAGCGTCGCCGTTCCGACCTGCTCGTACGAGAAGATCCGGTAGTCGAAGGTGGTCTTGCCTTGCAGGGCGAGCTGCTGGGGCAGCGCGTAGGTCTCGCCGGTGAAGCAGTCGCTGGACCGGTTGCGGTAGGCATCGGGATCGAGCCCTTCGCGCAGGATGGTCACGCCGTCCACCTCGCCGTAGATGCCGAGCCCGACCTTCGCCATCCAGGCATAGAATGGACCCTCCTGGCCGCCGGACCACAGCGATATGTTCATGCCCTGGAGGTCCTTCGGCTCCTTGATCGATGGACGGCAGGCCAGCACCAGGCCGGATTTCTGGAAGATCTGCGCGACATGGCGGATATCCGCCCCCTCCGCCCGGGTCCGGAGGGCGTTGGGCATGATGTCGATGGCGAGGTCGGCATGACCGTCCGCGAGCAGGGCCGCCGGTTGCTCGACCACCACGAACTCGGGATCGAGCCCGGCGCGCGCGAACCAGCCGCCGGCCTCGGCCAGATGATAGCCGATGGTGCGCGCCGACGGCCCTTCGGGCAGCGCCACCACGATCGGCGTCAGCTCGGTGCTTTGGGCGGCGGCGGGGGGAAGCGCGCCGAGCAACAGGACCGGCACGGCAGCAAGGATGCGGGTGAAACGGTTCCGCGCCACCGCCATCTGCACGACCCATCTCGCCTTGCGTTCCATTGGGGAGCAGATTACAGGCGCGTCTCGGCGGCGCGCAATCCACCGCAGAGGCACCCGAGGCAACAGGCGAAGGCACGTCATGCAAATCCGATCACTCGGCATTGCCGGCGCCGGGGCCTGGGGAACGGCCCTGGCGATGCAGGCGGCGCGTGCCGGCCTCGCCACCACCTTGTGGGCCCGGCGACCCGAAGCGGCGGCAACGATTGCAGCCAGCCGCGCCAATCCCGAGTACCTGCCCGGCGCGGTGCTGCCGCCGGAGATCGCCATCACTGCCCAGCTGGCGGAGGCGCTGGCCGGCGATGCCGTGCTCTATGTCCAGCCGGCCCAGCATCTGCGCGCCTTCTGCACCGCCGCGCGCGGCGCCTGGCGCGCCGGCACGCCGCTGGTGCTGTGCGCCAAGGGCATCGAGCTGGGCAGCGGGCTTCTGCTCACCGACGTCGCGGCGGAGCTGTTGCCGGCCGCGCCGGTCGCCGTCCTCTCCGGCCCCAGCTTCGCGGGCGAGGTGGCGGCCGGCCTGCCGACGGCGGTGGTCATCGCCAGCCCCGATACGACGCTCAACGAGGCGCTGATGCAGGCGCTGTCGCACGGCGCCTTCCGGCCCTATGGCAGCCTCGATCCGGTCGGGGTGGAGCTGGCGGGCGCGGCCAAGAACGTGCTCGCGATCGCCTGCGGCATCGTGATGGGGCGGGGTCTTGGCGAGAACGCGCGCGCCGCCCTGGTGACCCGCGGCCTGGCCGAGCTGGCGCG
>DATFDU010000545.1:0-27366 GCA_035251915.1 Dongiaceae bacterium
GGCGAGGTCGATGGCGCGGGTGGCGGGCAGCTTCTTACGGCCGCCGAGATGGTCATACAGAAAGAGGCCGAGGCGCACCAGCCAGGCCGGGCGCTGCTCCGGCGAATGCGGCAGCACGAAGCGCATGGGCCAGATGATGTGCGGCGCGGCGTCGAGCAGCACCTCGCGCTCGACCAACGCCTCGCGCACCAGGCGGAACTCGTAATATTCGAGATAGCGCAGCCCGCCATGCACCAGCTTGCCGCTGCGCGAGGAGGTGCCTTGCGCCAGGTCGTCCTTCTCGCACAAGAGAACCGAGAGCCCCCGCCCCGCCGCATCGCGCGCAATCCCGGCGCCATTGACGCCGCCGCCGATGATGAGGAGGTCGTAGGGGCTCATGGGCGGGCCCACCCTTGACCTGTCATCCCGGCCAAGCCCTCGGGTCCGCGCTTTGCGCGGCCCAAGGACAGGCTCCGGGCGAGCCGGGACCCATGCGATCGCGCCGTTGTCGTCCGCAATCGACGACCGTGCGCCGATGTGTCCCCGCTTTCCCTTGCCCCGCGCCCCATGGGTCCCGGATCACGTCGCCTCACGCTGTCGCGTGAGCCGACTGTCCGGGATGACAGGTGGGGGAGTACCAACACCGCGCACCTACTTCTTGCGCTTGGCGGTCTTCTTCGCTGCCGGCTTGGACTTCGCCGCCGCCTTCTTCAGCGCGGTCGGCTTCGACTTGGGGCCGTAATTCTTGAACTTCTCCACCACCCGGACGATCTCGTCATCGGGCAGGACCTGCGCCCCGCCGATCGCCAGCGACAGGTAATATTGCCGCGCCAGGGTCTCGATCTCGACCGCCAGCCACAGCGCGCGCCCCACATTGGCGCCGGTCGCGATCACGCCGTGGTTGCGCAGCAGGCAGCAGGTCCGCCCTTCCAGCGCCTTCAGCGCGAGCGCGGACAGCTCCTCGGTGCCGTAGGTGGCGTACGGCGCCACCCGGACGGTCGGACCGCCGGCGGCCGCCACCATGTAGTGGATCGCCGGAATCTCCCTGCCGCAGATCGCGAGGGTGGTGGCATAGGTGCTGTGGGTGTGCACCACCGAGCCGACCTCGGGGCGCGAGCGCATGATGTCGAGGTGGAAGCGCCATTCCGAGGACGGATTGAGCGGGCCGGACCACGAGCCATAGTCTCCCTTGATCGGCATGGTCGCGATGTCGGCAGGCTTCAGGTCCTCGTACGGCACGCCGGAGGGCGTGATCAGCATCACGTCCTGGTAGCGCGCGCTGATGTTGCCCGAGGTGCCCTGGTTGACGCCGAGCGCATTCATCGAGCGGCACGCGGCGATGATCCTTTTGCGCAGATCCAGTTCTTCCTTGTTCATCGAGTCCTCAGCAGGGATTGAGCGGCGGCTCGCCGGCCCCGTGGCGCCGGATCTCTTCGGCGATCATGCGGGCGGCAATCCGCACGGTGGTGGTGGAAGCGCCGGCGATGTGCGGGGTGAGCGTGACATTGTCAAGCTTGAGCAGCGGCGAGTCCGGCGGCGGCGGTTCCAGCCAGAATGTTTCCAGCATCGCACCGCGGATATGGCGCGACTTCAGCGCGTGATAGAGGTCGTCGTAATTCACCATCGGCCCGCGCGCCGTGTTGATGAAATAGGCGCCGGGCTTCATGCGCGCGAATTGCGGCGCGGCGAGGAAGCCTTTGGTCTCCTCGGTCACGCGGGCATGCAGGCTGACCACGTCGCTGCGCTTCAGCAGAGCATCGAGATCGACCTGCTCGACGTCGTCCTCGCGGTCCTCGGGCGAGAGCGGCACGTAGGGGTCGCACACCAGGATGCGGCAGCCGAACGGCTTCAGCAGGCGCACGACCTTGGTGCCGATATGGCCGTAGCCGATCAGGCCCACGGTCATCTCGGACAGCTCGGCGTCGATCTTGTCGAAGCGGTAGAGATCGCCGCGCCACACCCCCTGCCGCAAGGATTCGTGGCCGGCGCGGATCAGACGGGTCTCGGCCAGGATCGCGGCGATGGTGAACTCGGCCACTGCCGAAGAATTGCGGCCGGGCGTGTTGACCAGCTTCACCTTGCGTGCCTTGCAGGCAGTGACGTCGATGTTGACCGGCCCGCCGCGCGATACCGCGATCAGCTTGAGTGCCGGTAGGCGATCCAGGATGTCGCCGTTGATCGGCGCCAGGTGATTGATCAGGATCTCCGCGCCATCGACGAAGCGCACGATCTCGTCCGGCTCGCCCATGTATTCGCGCAGGCCCGGCAAGCCGCCATCGACATAGCCGTGGCGCATCGGCTGGTCCGGCCAGGGCAGCTCCATGGTGCGGACATCCGCATCGAGGCCGGGCACCTTGGCGAGCGCGTCGGTGAAGGCCGAGGCCTTCATGAACTGGTCGCCGATCACGGCAATCCTGGACTTGTTCATCAATGCATCCTGCTGCGCGCGAGGTCGGCCCAGACCGGCGGCATCGCCTGGCGCGCTTTCACATAGATCGGGAACAATTGGTCATAGCGCGCCTTCAGCTGCGGGTCGGGCTGGACCGTCCCGCGCAGGCTGGGCTTCACCCACTTTTCGACTGCAACCGCCATGTCAGGCATGGCGCCGATCGCGACAGCCGCCATCATGGCCGCGCCAGCCGCGCCGGATTCTTCCCGCACGCTCTCGCGCACCGGCACGCCGAGCGCGCTTGCAAGCAGGACTTTTAGCGCCTTCGAGCGCGCGGCGCCGCCGGAAATCCGGATCTCCTCCGGCAGCGGCCCCATGGCCGCGTAGCAATCGCGCGCGGCCAGCACCAAGCCGTCATAGACCGTGCGCACCAGGTCTACGAAGCTGGTGTGATGGGTGAGGCCGATGAACTGCGCGCGGGCGTTGGCGTTGGTGAAAGGGCCACGCTCGCCAGCCTCCAGGATATATGGGTGATAGATCTCGGACTTCGGCTTGGCCTCGAGCACCCGGGCATCCAGCGCCTTCAGCGCCTCCTTGCGGTCGACCTCGTGCCCCAGCGCGCGGGCGGCGTCGCGGCCGACCTCGACGATCCAGTCGATGTTGATGGTCGCCGCCATGGTGGACTGCATCTGCGCGACCGCGCCGTCGACCGGATAGGCCATGGTGTAGCCACCGGGCTCCGGCGCCAACGTCACATCGTTGGCGCTCGAAAAGAACCGCATGCTCATGCCGGTTGAGCCGATGATGGAGCAGCCGACGTTCCGCCCCGGCTCGTAGAGGCCGGCGCCGAGCGAGGAGCAGGCGACATCGACGCTGCCCAGCGATACCGGCAGGCCAGTCGGCAAGCCGGTCTCCCTGGCCGCCGCCTCGGCCAAGCCGTGCGTGGTGCGTGTGCCATCGATCATGTCGGGCAAGAGGTGCCGGCGCTTCGCGATCTCCATCCACTCCAGGATCTCCGGCACATAGCGCCGGGTGCGGAAATCGCCGAAAGTGAACACACCCTCGGTCACGTCGGTCGCACGCTGGCCGGTGAGATTGAGATAAAGCCAATCCTTGCAATGATGCGCGGTGGCGGCGCGGTCCAGCACCTCAGGCGTGTGGCGTTCCATCCAGGCAAGCTGCCCACTCTGATTGCAAGCATTGAGGCCGCAGCCGGTATGCCGATACATGCGGCGGCGGACCCCGCTCGCATCCTTTTCTTCGACCAGCGCGGCGGCGCGCGCATCCAGCCACAGCCAGGCCGGTGCGACCGGAACACCATCGCGATCGACCAGCCAGGTGCCGTCGCCCTGCCCCGTCACCGCCAGCGCGGCGGCGCGGCCGGCGAGGCCGGCGTTGCGCTCGGTCAGCTCGCGCAGCACGGCGACGGTGTCACGCCAGGTGCGCGTCATATCCTGGTCGACCGCGCCGCCAGCGCCGGTGCGGTAGGCGTTGGGGCGCGCCGCCGTCGCGACCTCGTTGCCGTCGAGATCGAAGGCCAGCACCTTGATGACCGAAGTGCCGGCGTCGATCGCCAGGATGAGGTCGCGCGCCATTCAGCTCACCGCTGCCCCAGGCCATGCGCCAAGGCACGGCCGGATTCGGCGTCGAATAGGTGCACCGCGCCAAGCGGGAAGCGCACCGGCAGCGCATCGCCGGCCTGTGCTTCGATCGGCTTGTCGGTCACGCCGACAACGGAACAACCGCCGATCTCGAAACAGATGTGGCTCTGGTCGCCGAGCCAGTGATTGGTGATGACCTTGCCGGTCGCGTCGGCCGCCCCATTGGCGCCAATCTCGATCAAATGCGGGCGGATGCCGAGGCGCACGCGCTTGCCATTGGCGGCTTCGACCGGCGCCTTGAGCCGGAACGCGGGTTGGCCGTTGGGTCCAAGGCCGCTGATGGCGGCGGCATTGCCTTCGGTGGCGATGGCGGCATAGAAGATGTTCATCGGCGGCTCGCCGATGAAGCTGGCGACGAACAGGTTGCTCGGGCTCTGCTTGATCTCGGCCGGAGTTCCGAACTGCTGCAGCTCGCCCTTTTCCATCACCGCGATGCGGTCGGCGAGCGCGATCGCCTCGGTCTGGTCGTGGGTGACGAACACCGTCGTCATCCTGTGCTCGATCAGGTAGTCCTTGAGCCGCGCGCGCAGAATGGCGCGCAGCTGCGGCTCGAGCTGGGACATCGGCTCGTCCAGCAGCGAGACCGGCGCCCGGCGGATCAGCGCCCGGGCGAGCGAGGTGCGCTGCTGCTGGCCGGCGGAGATCACGGTCGGATAGCGATCGAGGATGTCAGTGATCTCCAGCAGCTCGGCGATGTGCTTGACGCGCTTTTCGATGTCGGCGCTGGCGCCGCGCTCGCGCAGCAGCGCAAAGCCGATATTCTCCCGCACCTTCAGCGGCGGGTAGAGCGAATAGCCCTCGAACGCCATGGCGACGTCGCGCTGGGCCGGCGGCAGGCTATGGATCTCCTTGCCGCCGATGCGGATGGCGCCCTCGGTCACCTCTTCGAAGCCAGCGATCATGCGCAGCATGCTGGTCTTGCCGCAGCCGGAGGAGCCGAGCAGCGCGACGATCTCGCCGTCCTTCACCTCTAGGCTGACGCGCTTCACCGCCTGCACCGGCTCCTTGCCGCGCGGGCGGTAGGTCTTGGAGACGCTGTCGAGGACAAGCTGTGCCATGACCGTTCCCTCAGTGAACCTGCGGCACGATGCGCTGGCCGCCGACGGAGTCGAACAGGAGCAGATCGGTCGGGTTGAACCGCACCCACACCTTGCACTGGCCGCGGCCGAACTTGGCGGCCTCGCTCTCGCCGACTGTCGCCAGCAACTCCTCGCCCTTCGCCCCGCGCAAGTAGAGCACGCTGCGCACGTTGACCGGCATCACGGCATCGAGGTCGAAGGGAATGGCGTCCAGAGCTTCTGTCTCGGTGACCATGACATGCTCGGGCCGCAGCCCGGCGACCAGGTCGCGACCCGCCGCGTGGGCATAAGCATCGGCGATCGGCACGCGCCGGCCGAACAGCGTGATGGAGCCGCTGCCGTTCACTGCGAGCTTGCAGGGCAGCAGGTTGATGGTGGGGTCGCCGAAGAGCCGCGCCACGTCGATGGAGACCGGTGCGCGATAGAGGTCTGTCGGCGCCGCCCACTGCTCGATCCGGCCATTGCGCAGCACGGCGATATGGTCGCCGAGCGCCATCGCCTCCTTGTAGTCCTGGGTCACGTAGATGACCGCCGCATTGAACGTGCGCAGCAGGCGCGGCAGCTCCAGCCGCATCTCGTAGCGCAGCTTGGCGTCGACATTGCGCAGCGGATCGTCGAGCAGCAGGACCTTGGGCTGGGCGACAAGAGCGCGCGCCAACGCCGTGCGCTGCTTCTGGCCGTTGGACAGCTCGCGCGGCGCGTGGCCCAGCACATGGTCGATCTTGAGCATGCGGGCGATGGCGCCGACCTGCTCCTTGAGCTTGGCCGCCGGGATTTCGCGCGCCTCGAGCGGGCTCGCGATATTCTCGAAGGTGCTGAAATGCGGGAAAAGCGCGAAGTTCTGGAACGCCATGCCGACGCCGCGCGCCTCGGGCGCAGCGTCGGTCACGTCCTCGCCGTCGATGGCGATGCTGCCGGTGTCGGGGTAGTGCACGCCGGCGATCATCCGCAGCAGCACGGTCTTGCCGGTGCCCGAGGGGCCGAACACCACCACGATCTCGCCGGCCTTGACCGACAGCGAGACGTCGTCCAGCACCTTACCCGACTTGAACCCCTTGGAGATGTTGCGCAGCTCGAGGCTGGTCATCGCCCTACCCTTTCACCGCGCCGAGGGAAAGGCCTTCGACCAGGTAGCGCTGGGCATAGAGCGCCAGGAGCAGGGTCGGCGTGACGGACAGCACGATTGCGGCTGCGATCTGGCCGTACTGGATCCCCGAGGCCGTCACGAATGCGAGCGCGCCGACGGTCACCGGCTGCTTGGAGGCGGAGGCCAGGATCAGCGCGAAGATGAAGTTGTTCCAGGCGAAGATGAAGGCCAGCAGGCCGGCGGCCGCGATGCCGGGCCGCGCCAGGGGAATCGCAATCTTGCGGAAGGTCTTCCACCAGCCGTGGCCGGAGATGCGATAGGCGTGCTCGATGTCCGGGCTGATGTCCTCGAAATAGCCGCGCACGATCCACAGGATCAGCGGCAGGCAGATCAGCTGATAGACCCAGACCAGGCCGATATAGGTGTCGGTCAGATGCAGCTGCTTGAAGAACAAGCTAAGCGGCAGCAGCACCAGCAGCGGCGGCGCGAAGCGGAACGACAGCAGCGTGAAGGCGATGCTCTCGCCCAGCCGGAACTTGTAGCGCGCGAAGGCGTAGGCTGCCGGCACGCCCAGCGCGAGCGACAGCAGCACCGAGCAGGTCGACAGCAGCAGCGAGTTGCCGAGGTTGCGCATGAAGGCGATGTCGAGGTTGCCGGCCGTCGTCTCCAGCCTGCCGGTCAGCAGCGCCAGATAGTTCTGCAGGGTCGGCTCGAAGAACAGGCTCGGCGGGATCCGCAGGATCTGGTCGTTGTTCTGGAACGACATCAGGAGGATCCAGAAGATCGGGAACAGGAAGAATACCAGGACCAGGGCGATCAGCACGCCGCGGACGATTCGCTCGAGGGTGGAGATCTGGTTCATCGCAGCCTCACGCCGGCCCGTGCGCGCGTTCGCGCAGCTTCAGCCAGTGCTTGATGAAGAGGTTGCTGAGTGCGTAGGTGATCGCCCACAGCACGATCAGCAGCGCCGCTGAGCGCCCGACGTTGGTGTATTGGAAGAACTCCAGGTACGACTGGACCTGGAACACCATCAGGGTGTCGCCGGGCCCGCCCTGGGTCATCGAATAGACGATGTCGAACTGCTGGATGGAATCGAGCAACCGGAACAGGCTGGCAGTGATGATGTAAGGCATCAACATCGGCAGCGTGATGCGGAAGAACACGAACGAGCGCGGCACGCCGTCCAGCGCCGCCGCCTCGAACGGCTGCTTGGGCAGCGAGCGCAGTCCCGCCAGCAGCAGGATCATGATGAAGGGCGTGTAGACCCACACGTCGACCAGCACCACCGTCAGCAACGCGGTCGAGGGATCGGACGCCCACCGGAAGTCGGTGAAGCCGAGCAATCCCACCAGATAGCTGAGGATGCCGAAGTTGGGATTGGTCATCAGCTTCCACATCAGCGCAGCCAGCGCGGGCGCGGTCATCAGCGGCAGCAGCAGCATGATCGAGACGGCATTGTTGAGGCGCGTCGGGCGGACCAGCAGCAGGGCGATGCCGAGGCCAAGGATCAGCTCCCCGCTCACCGTCACGAACGCATAGATCAGCGAGATCGAGATCGTGTTCCAGAACGCGCCGTCGCTCAGGAACGAGATGTAATTGTCGAACCAGATGAAGCCCTTCATCATCGGCAGGTTCAGCCGATAGCGCATCATCGAGTAGTAAACGGCGGTGAAGAACGGGATCAGGATCCCAACGCAGACCAGCAAGGCGGGCAGGCTCAGCAGATAGGGCAAGGCGCGCCGCGTCAGCCGGTGCCGGCCTGGCCGCCGTGCTGCGGTCGCGGTCTGCGGAGTCGCGGTGGTCATGCTCGATCTTACCGAATCCGTCAAAGCCATTGGTCTAAATTTCCAAGGCGTCAGCATCAGAAAAAAGACGGCAGCCCGGACGGGCCGGGCTGCCGCTGCCCAGGGAGGTTCCTATCCGCCCAACCCGGCGTCCTTCAATTGCTTGTCGACACTGGCGGCGAGCTGGTCCAGGCCCTCATCCACCGGCACTTCCTTGGCCACCATCTTCTGCAGCGTCTCGGCCCACTGGGTGGTGAGATCGAAGAACAGCGGCTGGGCCGTGAAGTAGATCTTCGCGCCCGGCGCCGAGGTGTCGTGCTGATTGAGATAGCCCGGATAGGACTTGTCGATGCGGCTGCGGAACTCCTCGTCCTTCCAGACCGAGGCGCGGACCGGATTGACGAAGTCCATCTTGCGGGCGCCGAACAGGTCGTGCTCGACCGAAGAAGCCCACTGCATGAAGTACCAGGCAGCGTCCTTCTGGCCCGAGTAGCTGGACAGCGCCAGCGACCAGATCCAGACGTTCGGCGTCGGCGCCGATGCCGCCGGGTTGGCGGCGAAGGGCGCGTAGCCGATGTTGCCCTTCTCCTTGTTGTCGCCGCCGTTCATGAAGTAGCCAAGGATGTCGGCGTCGAAGATCATGGCCGAAGCGCCGGCGCCGAGATCGGTGCCGACCTGGTACCAGGTGTAGGTCGACCAGTTCTTCGGGCCGGACTCCTGGATCATCTTCACCCAGAGCTCGTGATAGGCCTTCGATTCCGGCGTATTCATCGCGGCTTTCAGCTTGCCGTCGGTGACCGTGAAATCCCGCTGGCCATAGTTGGAGTAGCCGGACAGGAAACCCGGATGGATGGTCGCCCAGGAGCGCGAGCCGCGCACGCCGATGCCGTATGGGCCGCCGAGATCCTTGGTGAGCTTGGCCGCCGTCTCGACCATCTCTTCCAGGTTCTTTGGCGGCGTCACGCCGGCCTTCTCGAACATGTTCCGGTTATAGGAGATGTTGTTGAGCTCGTAGCCCCAGGGGATGCACCACTGTTTCGCGTCCGCGGAGCCGAGCTCGCCGCCCGGCACGCCGTTCCACGCGGTCGAGGCGCGCAGGCCCGGCAGCACATCATCCCAGTTGTAGTTGGGGTTGGTGCGGCCGGCGTCCTGGATGTATTCGTTGAGGTCCTCGACCCAGCCTGCGGGGCCGTAGGTCCAGGTCATGTAGGCGCCGGTCATGAAGGCGTCGTATTCGCTGGAACCGGACGACAGTGCCGCCGTCACCTTGTCGAAGTAGACGTCCTCCGGAAAGATGTCGTAGGCGACGTTCATGCCGGTCATCGACTTGAAGGTGTCGAGGTTCGCGATCATCGCGTCGGCATAGGGGTGCTTGTTCAAGAGCAGCTTCAAGTTGGTGCCCTTGTGCTTCTGCCAGTCGAAGTCGGCGGCCATCGCCTGGGTCATCGCCTGGTTGACGAAGAAGCTGGTCGCGGCGACGCCGAGGCCGAGCTGGCTGGCGCGCTGGATCAGCTCACGACGGCTCACCTGCTTCCTGACGAAGGCGGCCGCTAGATCACGCCCTTTCTCGTACATGGTGCTGTCTCCTCTCCGTATCGCTTTATCGTTTGGCCCTTTGCAGGCCCCCTGCTTTGGCCCCGGCGTCGATCGCCTCGACGATGGTCTTTGCAGTGGCCTCGTCCGTGATCAGGCCTTTAATCACGCGACTTTCCAGTGACGCCATGATCGCCTGCGGCTTGTCTTCGCCGCCGGCGATCGCGACGACCGGCTTTCCTTCGATCTCCTCCAGCTTGATGCCGACCGCACGCTCGTTGAGTCCCGCATGAACGGGGCGCCCGTTCTTGTCCAGGAACCGGCCGAGCACTTCGCCAACCGCGCCCGCCAGCTTCACCTCGCGCAGCTCCTTGTCGGTGATCATGCCGGTCGCCAGCATGTGCGCGTGAGCACCGATCTCGCCGATGCCGACGACATAGAGCTCGGCCGCGCGCGCGAGGCTGAACACGTCCTTGAGGCCCTTCTGCCCCAGCAGGACCTTCTTGTCCTCCATCGAATCTGCGAAGAACGGCGCCGGCATGAAGTAGCACTCGGCGCCGGTGACCTCGGCCAGGCGGTGGATGACGTCGAACGGATTGGCGGCGGCGTGGCGCGTCAGGCTGCCGAGCAGCGAGACGAAGCGCACGTCCGGCCGCTTGGCGCGCGGCAGGTACTTGACCACCTCGTCGAGGGTTCTGCCGTGGCCGATGCCGATCAGCTTCTTCTCGCCGCGTTCCAGCACGTTGTGGAGATAGTGAGCGCCCGCTGCCGCGAGAGTACGCAGCGGCAGCGGGCCTTCGCCAACCGTGGGAGACACGGCGCAAAAATCGAGCTTCCAATGTGCGGCGATGCGGTCCTCGAGCGCCACGCACTCGGCCGCATTGCCTTCGACGAACACGCGCACCAGGCCGGCCTCGGTCGCTTCCGCGATCAGCCGGTTGATCTTCACCCGCGAGAGACCGAGCTTCCGCGCGATCTCTTCCTGCGTATAGCCGCCGATGAAGGAGAGCCACGCTGCACGTGCAGCGAGGCTGCGATCGTTTCCCTGCACCTCGAGCGCTTCCCGTCGTGTTTTTTGTCGCTTTAGCTCGGGCATGAACTTTAGTTCATATACCGAACTTATGTGCAAATAAGACGATGGACGACCGCACTTGTCAAGAGCGGGCTGGTCCAACCTCCGCCTCGTGCCTTGACCGCGTTGCCCGATGCGGGGGATTCTGCGGCCCCCGCCGGCAAACGACATTGCGTGCCCGAATGGCCAGAATTCTCTTCGTCCACAACAACTTCCCCGGCCGCTTCGAATTCCTGCTGCCGGCGCTGAAGGCCGCCGGGCATCAGTGTGTCGCGATCGCGCAGGGCGGCCGCCCGGTCGACGGCATCCCGCTGCTCCTTTGGAAAAGCGACCGCTCGTCGACCAACGGAATCCTCGATCTGGCAGTGCGCGCCGAGGCGGATCTGATCCGCGGCAACGCCGCCGCGGATCGCGCGCTGCGGCTGAAGCAGGAGGGGTTCGAGCCCGACCTCATCATCGGCCATCCGGCCTGGGGCGAGACCGTCTTCATGAAGGAGGTCTTCCCGGGCGCGCGGCAGATCATGGTCGGCGAGTTCTATTACCGCTCGACCGGCGGCGATGTCGGCTTCGACCCGGAGTTCAAGGAGGTCGGCGTCACCGAACCATTCCGGGTCCATGCCAAGAACGCGGTCATGAGCATGGCCTATGCCGATGCCGACCGCATCATCTGCCCGACGCCGTTTCAGGCCAGCGCGTTTCCCGTCGCGTTCCGCGAGCGGGCGCTCGTCATCCATGAGGGCATCGACACCGATCGCATCAAGCGCGTGCCGGGCGCCAGGCTGAAGGTCGGCGACAAGGAGATCGACGGCTCCACCCCGATCATCACCTTCGTCAACCGCGTGTTCGAGCCGATGCGCGGCTTCCACATCATGATGCGCGCGCTGCCCGCGCTGCTGGAGGCCGTGCCGGACGTCCGCGTGCTCATGATCGGCAGCGACAAGAGCTCAGGTTATGGCGTTGCGGCGCCGGGCGGCGGCACCTGGGGCGCCCATATGAAGCGGGAAATGGGCGACCGGATCGACTATTCCCGCGTCCACTTCACCGGCCCGGTGCCGCACGACACCATGCTGACCGCGCTCTCGCTGTCGTGGGCGCACGTCTACTATACCTACCCGTTCGTGCTGTCCTGGTCCTCGCTGGAATCGATGGCCTGCGAGGTCGTGTTCGTGGGATCGGACACGCCGCCGGTGCGCGACGTCATCGAGCAAGGGAAGAACGGCCTGCTGCACGACTTCTTCGATTTCGGTGCGCTGTCGAAATCCCTGATCGAGGCGTGCCGGCATCCGGAGCGCTTCACCGCCATGCGGGCGCAAGCGCGCCGCACGGTGGTCGAGCAGTACGACCAGCGCCGGATCTGCCTGCCGGCCTGGCTCAAGGTGATCGACGACGTGCTCTAGCGCTTACAGGTTGAGCTCGATCTCCGCCTTGCGCAGGGCGAGGGCCATGTCGCGCGACGGCGCCTTGTCGGTCACGATGCGATTCACTTCGTTCAGCGGGCATACGACCTCGAGGTTCGGCTGGCCGAACTTGAGATGGTCGATCAGCAGCACGCGCTCCTGCGCGCGCGCGAACATGGCGCGCTTGACGGCGGCCGAGTTGGAGTTGGCCTCGTTCGGTCCCTCCAGCGTCAGGCCGCTGGCGCCGATGACCGCGCAATTGGCGTTGTAGCGGCCGAGAAAGGCGATGCAGTCCGGACCGGCGACGCCGCCTTCCTGCACGTCGTAGCGGCCGGGACAGGCGATCACCGTCATCGACGGGTTGGTCGCCAGCGCCTGCGCGACCGCGAAGCTGTTGGTGATGACGGTCAGGTCCTTAAGCTCCGCCGCCAAGCGGCGCGCGAAATGCAGCGTCGTCGAGCCGGCATCGATCATCAGCACCTCGCCCGGCCGCACGAAGCGGATCGCGAGCGAGGCGATCTGCTCGCGCTCGGCGGTCATGGCATTGGCGCGCTCGCTCCAGGCCGGCTCGAAGCCGAACGGCCGCGCGACGGCGCCGCCATAGGTGCGGTTGATCAATCCGCTTTCGCCCATCTCCTCGAGGTCGCGGCGGATCGTCTCGTAGGAAACCCCAAGTTCCGTCGCCAATTCGGAAATGCGCAAGGTCGCGGAGACGCGAAGCTCTGCCAGGATCCGTTGCTGGCGGTCCCTTTTGGACAATCTTTGTGAACCACTCATGGTGTCCCCATTCTGATCTGAACCTGCCCGTCTCCATGCCCGGGAACGACCGAATCGGCCGTGTTGCGGGTTACGCACCTGTAACGAGCGGATTGTGTAAAGTTACAAACACGGCCGCCAAAGAGCAACAGGACGCGCATGGAGGACAATGCACGGGCCTGGCAGAGCAAATTCATTAACCTTGGCGCTTTCAGCGGACCTTGCCCCGCCTCGCCGTGTTGCTTCCCCATGACGAAAGCCGGAAATGTGCGGATCGGCGTCTCGGGCTGGCGCTATGGACCCTGGCGCGGGGTCTTCTATCCGGAGGGACTGCGCCAGAAAGACGAACTCAAATACCTCGCGCAGCAGTTTCCGACGGTGGAGATCAACGGCACGTTCTATTCGCTGCAGCGGCCGGAGTTCTTCGAGGCCTGGCGCGACCAGACGCCGCCCAACTTTGTTTTCGCGGTCAAGGGGTCGCGCTACATCACGCACATGCTGCGGCTCACCAGGATCGAGACGCCGCTCGCCAACTTCTTCGCAAGCGGCGTGCTGGCGCTGGGCCGCAAGCTGGGTCCGATCCTGTGGCAGTTCCCGGCCAGTTTCCGCTTCAACCCCGACAGACTGGAAGCCTTTTTCAAGCTGCTGCCGCGCGACACCGATGAAGCCGCCAGGCTGGCCCGCCGCCACGATGCGCGGGTCAAGGGTCGCAGCCATCTGAAGCCGGGACCGAAGCGCAAGCTGCGTCACGCGATGGAGATCCGTCATGACAGCTTTGTGACGCCGGCCTTCGTCACGCTGTTGCGCAAGCACCGCATCGGGCTGGTGGTGGCGGACACCGTCGCGTGGCCGCTGTTGATGGATGTCACCAGCGACTTCGTCTATTGCCGCCTGCACGGCTCGGAAGAACTCTATGCCAGCGGCTATGACGACGCAGCGCTGGAACGCTGGGCCGACCATATCGCCGCCTGGGCCACCGGCCGCGAACACAAGCACGGCAAGCGCGTGATCGATCGGCCGGCGCCCAAACGCGCCACTCGTGACGTCTACGTCTATTTCGACAACGACAAAAAAGTGCGCGCCCCGTTCGACGCGCACTCTCTGATCACAAAGATGAAAAGGCGATTGAAGGCGTGAGAGGCCTACGCCGCCGATTGGCAATGGTCGCCGCCGGGCTCGACCACGCGCAGGAACGCCTCTCCCACTACCACCGGATCGTGCTCCAGCGCGGCATCGGCCAGTGTCACAATCCCGACCAGCCGCTTCTCGCGGTTCATGACCGGCAGGCGGCGCACCTGGTTCTCGCCCATGTTGGCGACGACGTGGTCGATGTCCTCGTCCTCGAAGCAATACTTGACGTCCTGCGTCATGACGTCGGAAACCGGCGTGTCCGGGCCTTTGCCGGCAGCGAGGCCGCGCACCACCATGTCGCGGTCGGTGACCATGCCGACAATGCGGTCACGATCGCCGACCGGCATGAATCCGATATCGCGCGCCGCCATCATCTGCGCCACCTCGCCGACGGTCTGACGGGGGCTGGCCAGGATGACGTTGCGACTCATGACGTCCTGAATCTGCATGATGGATCCTCCTGTTCCGGCTGTCGCTGAACGGTTCTAGAGGAGTCAACCGAGAGGACGACGAGGCGTTGCAAAGCCGGTCGATTTCGGTCGAGCAGCCATTGCGGACCAGCCGCCGGCAACACATGTCAGTGATGCTGCGGTTGCCGGGAGGAGGTTCCGATGAAGCCACTGGCGTTGCTTGCCACGGTCGGATGGTTCGCGGGCGCGATGCCCGCCGCTCATGCAGAGACGGTGCAGTATTTTCCGGTCCCCGAAGGCGCCGGGCCACACGATGTGGCGCCCGCTCCCGATGGCACGGTCTGGTACACCGCCCAGGGCCAGGGTGCTCTGGGTCGGCTCGATCCCAAGAGCGGCGAGGTCAAGCAAGTGCCGCTGGGCGACGGATCTGCGCCGCACGGCGTGATCGTCGGTCCGGACGGCGCGGCCTGGGTCACGGATGGCGGGCTGAACGCCATCGTCCGCGTCGACCCTGCAACCCTGGACGTGAAGACTTATCCCCTGCCCGATCCTCATGACAACGCCAACCTCAACACGCCGGCCTTCGGCAAGGGCGGCATCTTGTGGTTCACCGGGCAGAACGGCATCTATGGATCGCTTGACCCGAAGACCGGCCAGATGGCGGTATACGAGGATCCGGAAGGACGCGGGCCATATGGCATCACGGCCACGCCCGATGGCACCGTGTATTACGCATCGCTCGCCGGCAGCCATATCGCGCGCATCGATGCCGCCACCGGCAAGCCCACCATCGTCGAGCCGCCGACCGAGGACCAGGGCGCGCGCCGCGTGTGGTCGGACTCGCAGGGCCACATCTGGGTCAGCGAGTGGAAGTCGGGCCAGGTCTCGGCCTACGATCCGCCGACCGACAGCTGGCGCAGCTGGCGTCTGCCGGGCGACGGGCCGAAGACCTACGCGGTCTATGTCGACGACCAGGACAAGGTGTGGCTGACCGACTTCGGCGGCAACGCCATCGTGCGCTTCGATCCCGCGACTGAGACCTTCAAGAGCTTCCCCAGCGACCGCAAGGACGCCAACGTGCGCCAGCTGCTGGGCCGGCCTGGCGAAGTGTGGGGCGCCGAGTCAGGGACCGATCGGCTGGTGGTGATCCGCGCGGACTAGGGGCCCCCTACCGCCACTTGATCGAGCAGCCCATTGCCGGATTCTGCTCGCGCGGAAACGGTTCGCCGGCGAATGCTGCCTCGACCGCCAGGGACAGGTCCGCGCCGGTGACAGCCCGGCCGTTGCCCGGCGTGCTGTCGTCGAAACGGCCGTGATAGAACAGCTTGCGGCCGCTGTCGAACAGGTAGAACTCCGGCGTGCAGACCGCGCCATAGGCCTTCGCCACGGCCTGGCTCTCGTCCACCAGGTATGGAAACGGATAGCCGTAGGTGTCGATGTCCACCTGCATTTTCTGCGGCGAATCCTCGGCGTAGCGCGACCAGTCGTTGGCATTGATCGCGACCATGGCGAGACCGCGCGCCTGGTACTTGCCGGCGAAATCCACCAGCGCCTTCTTCAGGTGCTTCACATAGGGGCAGTGGTTGCACATGAACACGACCAGCAGCGCCTGCGCCTGCGCGAAATCCTTCAGCGCATGGCGGCGGCCCTTGGGATCGGGCAGATCGAAGACGGGCGCGACGGTGCCCATGGCCATGGGGGATGATGCTGTCGGCATGGCGATAACCCTCCTGTAGCAGCAGGCATCGCCATTCTAACATTGCGCCGGGTCGCGTTCGCAAGACATGCGGCGACGCGGAAGGTTGATGCGCTCCTGGGAAGCCTTGCCGTGCAAGGTGCGAACCGGCGAAGCGTCCTCGCTGCCCGACGCCATCTTGGCGAGACGCTGCGCAGCAGGTCGAATACCGTGCAGGTCTCGGACGCGAAAAACATCGCTCACTCCTCAAGCATCCGCGCCCTGCCATTCGATCAAACAAGCCAGCAACAACAGCCCATTAGCGCCGTTCATCGACGCGCTCATGCCAAGAATCCTGGCCAAGGCCCGACGCCCTCGATCTCGTCCGGACCATTAAGGCGGTATAACCGTATCTTTTTGCTCATCGAGGGCGCATTCTGAAGAAACGGAGCAACGGCACCGCCGCTGCCCGAACAGGGAGTCCCCCAAATGCAAATCCCGACATGGACCAAACCGGGCATTACCGGTGCGGTCGTTGGCGCCATCGCGACGATGATCATCGGCTTCTCGCAAGGCGGTTGGTACACCGCCGGTTCAGCCGATCGTCTGGCGCAAGAGAAGGCCGAGGTTGCCGTGATCGACGCGCTGATTCCGGTCTGCATCAGCCAGTCGAAACTTGATCCCGAAGCGACTGCGAAGCTTGGGCAGCTGGCCGGGATGAAGACGTCCTATGAGCAGCGCGACTTCGTGCTCGATGCCGGCTGGGCTACCATGCCAGCAGCTGATGAGCCGAATCGCGAGCTGGCCGGCAGGTGCGCCGACGCGCTCGTAAAGGCTGCCGCGAGCTGAGCATCTGCACGCCATGACGGACAACGATAACAAGGCGCCGCCGGTTGTCCTCGACGAGCATCGCGGCATGGTATCGCAGAGAGAGACCGATGCGCGGCGCCACCGGTCCGACGTCGAGGCGGATCAGGCGGCCCTGCACCGCCGACGGACCGAGTTTGAGAAGTTCCTGTTCGCGGCGCCGGCTGCCGACTGGCCGGACGCGGCGCAGAAGGCCCTTTATCTTCTGCGCCTGTTTGCGGCGACGTCCGACGCCCGAGATCCGCGGCTCAAGCATCTGATCGACGATACCATGGCGGATCTCAACCGTCTCATCGGCCGCATGGCAGGACACGACGCATAGCTGCCTCCACCATGTGCGGCTATAGCCCGAATTTCTGCTTGACGAGAATAGCGCACTCCATCGGCGTGTGGTTGCTGGTATCGAGTTGCAGGTCGTAGCGTTTGCCCTGATGAACCCGGTCGTATTGCCAGCGCGCGAGGCCGATCAGGCGGTCGCCTCGCTCCCGCTCGCGCGCCTCGAGCACATCGAGCGGCGCGAACACGCCGACCGTGCGGAAGGTGAAATCCGCCAGCAGCGCCGCGTACTCCGCCATTTCATCCTCGATGAGGACATCGTCGACGATGAGGTTGTTGCCTTCGCGCGCCATCGCGGCGATCGCGTGGCGCATGCCGCGCAGGATCCGCTCCGCCACCGGGCCGCTGTGGATGACGACCGATGGCTTGCCGTCCTGCTGCACCGTCTCGAACGTGACGCCATCGGGGTGGTCCCAATGGCGCGCCGGCATCATGTCGAGGAAGGCGTCCATCGCGACGTGCAGGAACGGTTCCGTCGTGATGGTCTGCAGCGCCTTGGCAATCGAAGACTTGCCGGCGCTGCCGACGCCGTTGAGGAGGATGACGGTCGCCATGATGGTCCCAGGGATGGTCGCGAACCGCCTTTGTCTAGCGCACCGGCCACACCAGGAGCAAGGCGGGCACCGCGACCGCGATCACCAGCAGCGACAGCGGCGCACCCAGCCGCGCATAGTCGCCGAAACGGTAGCCGCCTGGTCCCATCACCAGCGTATTGCACTGGTGCCCGATGGGCGTGAGGAAGTCGCACCCGGCTCCGATCGCCACCGCCATCAGGAACGCATCGGGCCGATAGCCGAGCGACGCCGAGAAGCTGACCGCGATCGGCGCCATCACCAGGACGGTCGCGGCGTTGTTGAGGAACGGGGTCACCAGCATGGCGGCGGCGAGGATGAGTGCCAGAGCGCCAAAGGCGGGCATGCCGCTTGCCAGTTGGGACAGCCATCCGGCGATCAGGTCGGCGCCGCCGGTGGTACGCAAGGCCTCGCTCACGGGAATGAGCGCACCGAGCATGATGATGATCGGCCACTCGACGGTCTGGTAGATCTGCCGGATCGGGATGGCGCCCGCCAGCACCATCAGGACCGCCGCCGAGAAGAAGGCGATGGAAACCGGCAGAATGCCCAAGGCCGTCGTCGCCATCGCAGCAATCAGGATGAGGATCGGCAGGAGCGTGCGCCGGGCCTTGCCGAGCTGCAATGTGCGCTCCGCCAGCGGCAGGCACTGCAGGGTCCTCAGCCGCTCCGGCATGTCGGCGAGATTGCCTTGCAGCACGATCACGTCGCCGAGCTGGAGCGTGATGGCGCCGAGGCGCTCGGTCAGCCGCTCGCCGGTGCGGCTGACGGCGAGCAGGTTGACCCCGAACCGTTCGAACAGCAGGCTGGCCTGGGCCGACAGGCCGATCAGCGGGGAGTTGGCGCCGATCACCGCCTCGATGCTGCTGATCTCCGCCTGGGGCTGGGTCGCCTCCGGCACGCGATGGCCGGACTCCAGCTGCAGCTTGCCGGCAGAGACGATGCGCTCGAGTGCGTGGGGATCGCCCTCAAGGATGAGCGTGTCCCCCGCCACCAGCCGCGCGTCGGGCAGCGGGGCGACGCGCTTGTCGTCCGGCTTCAGAATGGCGATCACCTTGCCTTCGCCATGGGCCCGCTCCTGAAGGTCGGAGATGGTCTTGCCCACCATCGGCGAAGCCTCTGTCACCGCCGCTTCGGTCACATACTTCTTCACCGCCAGGGCCTCGTCCAGCGACACCGTCGTGCGCGCGCGCACCGGCAGCAGGCGATAGCCGAACATCAGGAACAGCAGGCCCGCGACCGCCAGCGCCGCTCCGACCGGCGTGAAATCGAACATCGTGAACGGGGTGCCGACGATCTCGTCCCGCGCCTGCGACACGATGATGTTGGGCGAGGTGCCGATCTGCGTCATGAGGCCGCCGAGCAGCGCGCCGAACGACATCGGCATCATGAAGTATGACGGCGAGGCGCCGGAGCGCTTCGCCATCTGGAACGCCAGCGGAATCATGATCGCGAGCGCGCCGACATTCTTCACGAATGCCGAGAGGACGGTGACGGCCGCCACCAGCACCAGCAGCTGCAGGCGGACCGAATGCACGTGCCGAGAGATGCGCTGCAGCGCCACCTCGGGCACGCCGGTCTGGGCGATCGCGGCGCTGACCACCAGGGCGCTGCCGACGATCACCACGATATCGTCGCTGAAACCGCTGAATGCCTGGTCCGGCTTGACGAGACCGGCGGCGACCGCGGCCAGCAGCGCCAGGCACGCCACCATGTCGTAGCGCGGACGACCCCACACAAACAGCGCCATCGCGCCGATCACGATGGCGAACGCCAGGCCTTGGTCGAATGTCATCCCCAGATGCTCCGCGGGTAGGTTCCTCTAAAACCCAAAGTCGTCAGGCCGGTTCCGTGTCTGCCAGGCGCGTCAACGGCCCACCCGGACAAGCAGTTCCTCCAAGATCGGCGCTTGAGCCGGCAGGACCCGCCGCAGCGCCTCGGCCATCGGGAACCACTGCCCGCGATCGACCTCCGGGAAGCGCGTCATGCGGCCGGAGCGCGGCGGCCATTCCATCTCGAACTCGTTGCTCTTCACCGCAGCCGCATCAACATCGCCTTCGACAGCCCAGGCATGCACCATCTTGCCGCCGCGCTGCTTGACCGGCGTCAGTGCGATGAAATTGCCGTCGATCGGCTGGCCCACCTCCTCGAAGAACTCACGCCTGGCGGCGGCGAGGCCATCTTCGTTGTCGTCGAACTCGCCCTTGGGAATCGACCAGGCGCCGAGATCCTTCCTGGCCCAGAACGGTCCACCGGGATGGACCAGGAACAGCTCGATTCCCGGCCTGGCGCGCCGGTAGACCAGGAGTGCGGCACTGCGCTTCATCCGATTGCTTGTAGCCCCGGAACGCCGCCGCTGCCAGCCGGTTCAAGAGGGAGCAACCCTCAAGAGGATGACACACCATGACACATCATTTGAGCGGCAAGAAGATCGCGGTGCTCGCGACCGACGGCTTCGAGCAGGTCGAATTGACCGAGCCGGTGAAGGCCTTGAAGAACGCCGGCGCCGAGGTTCAGGTGGTCGCGCCCAAGGGCGGGACCATCCAGGGCTTCAACCATCATGACAAGGCGGACAAGATCCCGGTCGACGCCACCTTGGACAGCGTCGATGCCGGCCGCTACGAGGGGCTGGTCCTGCCGGGCGGCGTCATCAATCCCGACGCGCTGCGGCTGGAGCCGAAGGCCATCGGCTTCATCCGCGACTTCGTGCAGACCAGGAAGCCGATCGCGGCGATCTGTCACGGGCCGTGGACCTTGATCGATGCCGGCGGCGTCAAGGGCAAGACCATGACGTCCTGGCCGTCCCTGAAGACCGACCTCATCAACGCCGGCGCCCATTGGGTCGACCGGTCGGTCGTGACCGACAAAGGGCTCGTCACGTCGCGCAGGCCGGACGACCTGCCGGACTTCTGCCGCAAGATGGTCGAGGAGTTCGCCGAAGGCCGGCATATGCGGGCTGCCTCCTAGCCCCCTCGCCTTGCTTCTTCTCACGTGGCGCAAGGCCCGCTAGCTTGTGGGCCTGGAGAGTGGATGGGAGGAAGCGATGGCAGCAGGCAAGGTGGCGGTGGTGACGGGCGCGGGATCGGGGATCGGACGGGAAACCGCGCTGGCCCTGCTGGGGCATGGCTACAAGGTGGCGCTCGCCGGCCGCAAGCTGGATGCTTTGCAGGAGACGGTCGGCAGAGCCGGCGACCACAAGGCCAACGCCCTGCCGGTCGCGACCGATGTGACCGATTCCGCTTCGGTCGCGGCCTTGTTCGAGGCGACGGTCAAGGCGTTCGGCCGCGTGGACGTGCTGTTCAACAACGCCGGCACGGGCGTCGGCGCCTCGTTCGAGGATCTCACCGTCGAGCAATGGCGCAGCGTGATCGACGTCAACCTCACCGGCTCGTTCCTGTGCGCCCAGGCGGCGTTCCGCCAGATGAAGAAGCAGTCGCCGCGGGGCGGGCGCATCATCAACAACGGCTCGATCTCGGCCTATGCGCCGCGCCCGGATTCGGCACCCTACACCGCCAGCAAGCACGCGATCACTGGCCTCACCAAGTCGATCTCGCTCGATGGCCGCCCCTACGACATCGCCTGCAGCCAGATCGACATCGGCAACGCCCGCACCGACATGGCCAAGCGCATCGGCGAGGGCATCAAGCAGGCCAACGGCAGCATGATGGCCGAGCCGACCATGGACGTCGCCCACGTCGCCAACGCCATCGTCCACATCGCCGACCTGCCGCTCGACGTGAACGTGCAGTTCATGACGGTGATGGCAACCAAGATGCCGTTCGTCGGCCGGGGATAGGCACGTCGACGCTTTTGGCGTGTCGGGGCACGATTGAAGGTGGGGGCCATGGAGAAGGCGAAGGCGCTACTGCGGCTGGTCGAGCAACGAAGAAGTGCAAGTCGTGATGGATATGCGTGTCTGGCCGATTTCCAGAATGGAATCTTCGAATGCGACTATATAACGCCGTGGTCGAAATCCGGTCACAACCTCAATGCGTCGGTGATGATCATTGGACAAGATTGGGTAAGCGGCGACGTGCTGTCGCGTTATCCGCGCGACTCAGAGGTCGCCATACAGGGATTTGATCCGAAATTTCCGACCAACTCAAACCTCAATCGCCTGTTGGAGAAGCACTTCGGCTTGACGCGGGCCGAATGCTACCTCACCAATCTTTTTGTTTTGATCAAGCGTGGTAATGCCAGCGCCTCCATCCGGCTTGCAGATCTAGTTTGGAGTGCCAAGCACTTTACACTCAAAGAGATTGAGATTGTTTCGCCGCGATTGGTAATCTGCTTGGGGCTTCGGGTTTTTCAGGCGTTGATGCGCGCGGCAGGCTTCAAAGAGCCCTCAAGCATAGAGCAGGCGATTGGTTTGCCCTTCCGGCTGGGCAGCTCGACAATCCATTGCGTCGCCCATACCGGCGCCTTCGGCATGAACAACAGGTCTCGAGACCGAGTTGAGACGGATTGGCAAGAGATTGCTAAGTCCTATGCCAGAGGTAAAATTTAGCGGCAATGGCCGCTACTGCTACTTTCTCGCCTTCGGCGTTCGACACGCGCTCGGGGTTTGTGCGAAAAAGGTCTGGTAGCTGCTCGCACGTCCGAATCACCCTGAACGCCGCCGGGACAGATGCACACACCGCTCATCACCATGCTGGTCGTCGGCCTGGGCCTGGCCTTTGTCCTGGGCGCCGTGGCCAACCGGCTGAAGCTCTCGCCGCTGGTCGGCTACCTGGTGGCGGGCATCGTGATCGGGCCGTTCACCCCCGGCTACGTCGCCGACCAGGCCTTGGCGCGGCAGCTGGCCGAGGTCGGCGTCATCCTCCTCATGTTCGGCTCCGGCCTGCACTTCTCGCTCGCCGACCTGCTCTCGGTCAGGAAGATTGCGATCCCGGGCGCGATCGGCCAGATGACGCTGGTGACGATGCTTGGGCTCGGCGTGAGCTACGCGATCGGCTGGCCGATCGGCGCCGGAATCATCTTCGGCCTCGCGCTATCGGTCGCCAGCACCGTGGTGGTGCTGCGCTCGCTGCAGGACAGGCATCAGCTGCAATCCGAGCAAGGCCGCATCGCCGTCGGCTGGCTGGTGGTCCAGGATATCGCGATGATCCTCGCCCTCATCCTGTTGCCGGCCTTTGCAGGGGTGCTCGGGGGGGACGATAACGCGGTCGAGGTGGCAGGCGCCGGTCCGCTCGCCTTCTTCAAGCCGGACACCCTCATGGAGGCGCTCGCCCTGACCCTGGCGAAGCTGGCGGCGTTCTTCGCGCTCATGATCCTGGTCGGCCGGCGTGTCATCCCGTGGATCCTGCATTACATCGCCCATACCGGCTCGCGCGAGCTGCTCCGGCTGGCGGTCCTCGCGATGGCGCTCGGCGTCGCGTTCGGAGCATCGGAGCTGTTCGGCATTTCATTCGCCCTCGGCGCCTTCTTCGCCGGCATGATCCTGGCCGAATCGCAGCTCAGCCAGAGCGCCGCCCAGGAGACCCTGCCGCTGCGCGACGCATTCGCGGTGCTGTTCTTCGTCTCGGTCGGGATGTTGTTCGATCCGACGGTTGCAGTGCGGCACCCCTTCCTGGTGGCGATGACCGTCATCTTCATCGTCGCCGGCAATGCCGTCGCCGTGTTTGCCATTGCCCGCCTGTTCGGCCACTCGATCCAGAGCGCGCTGGCGCTTGGCCTGACGCTGTCGCAGATCGGCGAATTCTCCTTCATTCTCGCCGGTATCGGAGTCGAGCTTGACGTGCTGCCGGAGGACGCCCGGGACCTGATCCTGGCGGGCGCCATGCTGTCGATCCTGCTCAATCCGCTGGTGTTCGTCGCGGTCGAACGGCTGCTGCCGCGCTGGCTGAAGACGCGCGAGGCCGCCGCGCCAGGGGAGCAGCCCGCCGAAGCCAAGATTCCCCAACTGCCGCAAACCGCGCTAACCGGCCATGCGGTTCTGGTGGGATACGGCCGGGTCGGCAGCCTGGTCGCGCGGACCCTGGGCGAGATGGGGCAGCCTTACCTGGTGATCGAGGAGCGCCAAGCGATCGCCGAGCCGCTGCGCGCTGCCGGCACCGAAGTCATCGTCGGCAATGCCGCGCAGCCGGCCATGCTGGACGCAGCGAATGTCGCGGGCGCGCGGTTCCTGATCAGCGCCATCCCAAACCCGTTCGAAAGCGGCAACCTGATCGAACGCGCCCGCGCAGCCAACCCGGCGCTCGACATCATCGCGCGCGCTCACTCCGATGCCGAGGTCGACTACCTGGCCAAGCTCGGCGCCAACAAGATCATCATGGGAGAGCGCGAGATCGCGCGCGGCATTTCGGAGCACATCGTCGCGGCCGCCAGGCCTGCCCCCGCCGCCGAAGCCGCAGTGGGCGACCCGGTCGGTGCGGAAGCGGTCTAGATCTATGCGGCGGCGTGGCCGCGTTCGGCCGCGATGGCGCCGCTGATCGCCGCGACGATCTTCGTGTCGGTGATTGGCTTGTTGACCACGCGGCAGCCGGCGTGACGCTCGGGAATGACCGGCCAGATCTCGCCGGTCATGAACACGATGGGCACGCCGCGGTCGGCGAGCGCGTCAGCCAGGCTGAACACCTTCTCGTTCCTGAGATTGAGGTCGAGCAGCGCGCCGTCGAGCTCGACGCCGTCAATCATGTCGAAGGCCTCGGCCAGGGAATAAGCCGGACCGACCACAGACCCGCCCGCCGCCACGATGGCGCACGCGGTCTCGGTGGCGAAAATCACCTCGTCCTCCACCACCAGGATCGAAAGGCCGTTGAGCTCGTCCATGCCGTTCCTCGCCGATAATTCGCGGTTGCCCGGTCTTAATGGCGGGAGGAAGCGTAGGTTCCGGTTTGGCGGGTGACAATCTGGCGCACGCGCCGGAGAAAATGGCGACCCCAACGGGATTTGAACCCGTGTTCTCAACGTGAGAGGCTGATGTCCTAGGCCACTAGACGATGGGGTCGCGGCTTGGTGAGGGCCATCTGATACGGGATGCCGGGCCGGCGATCAAGCGCTTTGTGGGACCTTCTCGCCAAGCCAGCCAATTCCGCGATTTTGCCGCAGCTTCAGGCTGTTACGGCTGGCATCTCAGGCTTCGAATCCGTACAGCCGGGCGGGGTTCTCCACCAGGATCTTGCGGCGCATCGCCTCGTCCGGGGCCCAATCCAGCAGCAGGTCCAGCAACGCGGCATCGTTGGGGTAGCCGACCTTCTCCGCCAAAGCATGAGGCCAGTTGCTGCCCCAGATCACCCGCTCGGGCACGGCCTTGATCAGCACGCGCATCAGGCGGGCGACGTCCTCGTACGCCGGGCCGCCGGATTTCGAGAACTCGTAAGCGCCGGCGATCTTGACCCAGCAGCGGCCAGTCTCCGCCAGGCGCAGCAGGGTCTGGAACGCCTCGTGGTCGGGCGCGACCGGCTCCAGGAACTTGCCGCAATGGTCGATGACATAGTCCACGGCCAAGCGGCGCAGCTGCGCCGCGCGCTCCGGCAGGGTGCGGCCGTCGAGCTGCACGATCGCGCTCCAGCCGAACGGGCGCACGCGCGCCGCCATCTCGTCCATGTGCGCGAAGGTCAGCGTGCCCCCGAGCAGGTTCATGAATCGGATGCCGCGCGCGCCGGCTTGGGTCAGGCGGTCAAGCTCTTCGTCGGTGACACCGGGCTTCACCACCACGACGCCGCGCGCCTTGTCGCCGAGCGCAGCCACGCCGGCCATGGTCGCGCGATTATCGTCGCCGTAGGCGTTCGGCTGCACCACGATCGCGCGCTCGAGCCCGAGCCAGGCCTGCACCTCGGCGTAGTCCGCCACCGTCGCATCCGGCGGATTGAGCGTGCCGGGCAGCGCAGGATAAGCGCGGCTGTAGAAATGCATGTGCGTGTCGCAGGTGCCGGCCGGCGCCTTCAAGCGCGGCGGTGTGCCGGTGAGGGTGCGGACCAGCGTCATCCGTCACGCCACCCGGAACTTGTCGATCGCGTCGAAGTCCGGCTCGAAACCTAGTCCCGGCGCATCGGGAATCTGGATCATGCCCTTCTTCGGCAGCGGGATGTTCTTGCCCACCTCGCCTTCGCTCTCGATGTAGAGGTATTCGATCAGGCCGACCTCCGGCGCATGCGCGGCGAGTTGCAAGGTCGCCCACCAGCCGGGACCGAAATAGGGCGAGTGCGGCATCACCTGCTTGCCGACCAGGCGCGCGGCGTCGACCACCTTCATGAATTCGAGGATGCCGCCGACCTTGGTGACGCTCGGCTGCACGAAGGTGACGGCGGGGATGAGTCCCTGGAATTGGAACGCGGTGCAGGCATTCTCGCCGGCGGCGAGCGCCACGCCGAACTGCTCCTCCAGCCGCGCCAGGGTCTCGAAGTCCTCCGGCGGCCAGATCGGCTCTTCGACCCAGTAGAGATCGAGCGCCTTCATCTTCGGCAGCATGGCCTCGGTCTCGGCCAGGCTCCAGTTGCAGTTGATATCGGTCGTCAGGCGCACGTCGCCTCCCACCGCCTCGCGTCCGGCGGCGATCGGTTCGTAGGCGATCTCGTGCAGCTTCACGTCGCGATAGCCGTCGGCGATCGCCTTGGCGCAGACATCGCGCACCTCGCGCGCGCCGCCATAGCGCACCAGGCTGGCATAGGCCGGCACGCTGCCGCGCCGCCGCCCGCCGAGCAAGGTCGCGAGCGAGACGCCGGTGCGCTTGGCGGCCGCGTCCCACAGCGCCATCTCGATGCCCGACCAGGCGAAAATGGTGATGCCGTAGCGGCCCTGGATGTGGAGCTGGCGCTGCATCTCGCGGCTGAGCGCGGCGATGTCATGGCAGGCTTGGCCGATCAGGCGCGGCGCAAACATGTCGCGCACCGCCGCCTCGGTCGCGGTCGCGCAGGCATAGGCGAAGGCCTCGCCCCAGCCGACGACGCCGTCCGCAGTCTCGACCCGCACCAGCAGCACATCGCGCTGGGTCCAGCCGCGCGGCTTGACCCGCGGACCGTCATAGTGATCGCCGAACGGGATATCGAGCCGGAGGGTGTCGATGCGGGCGATGGTGGTCATGATGTTCTCCACCCCCACCGCCCCACATATGTCATCCCGGGCAAGCAGCGAAGCTGCGCGACCCGGGACCCATGCGTCCCAGCAGCGCTGCGGTGAGATAGCATGGGTCCCGGCTCTCGCTGTGCTCGGCCGGGATGACAGAAGGAGGAGCGGCGGCGCTGCTTCATCATTTCCGCTCCGGCGCACGCTCCAGGCCGCCGTCGAACTCCTGCGAGGCGAAGGGACCGCCCTGGTAGTAGTCGCCGACCGGGTCAGGCGTCAGCTTGGCCTGGCCTTCGCGGGCACCTTGCAGCAGCGTCTCGGAATCGCCGCTCGGCTTGTAGCCGTAGCGGTAGGCGACGCTGTTGTCCCACCAGCCGCGGGTGTTGCCGGAGACGCCGTAGAAGATCTCGTAGCGGATGTCGGGATGCTCCAGGCCGATGCGGATCAACTGCACCAGATCCTCCGGCTTCAACCAGATCGAGGCCAGGCGCATGTTGCCCGGTTGCTTGCTGACATTGCCGATGCGCAGGCACAGCACCTCGAGCCCGAACTTGTAGGCATAGAAGGCGCCGAGCGATTCGCCGAACGCCTTGCTGACGCCATAGCGCGTATCGGGCAGCGCGGTCACCTCA
>DATFDU010000546.1:0-12926 GCA_035251915.1 Dongiaceae bacterium
GGGATGTAAGCGGCGCGCCTTACCCGTTACCACGGCCCGGCCGCAAGCCGGGCCGTTGCCTTTTGCGCTACAGCGCTTCGATGCCTTCCTCAGCCTCGGCGAGGAAGGGCTTGGGGTCGGCGAGGCGGAAGCGTTTCTCGAGCGGCTTCACGGCTCTGATGCGATCGATCCGGAAGAAGCGGATCGCGCCGCGCAGGCGGTCCCAGGCCAGCAGGTACCAGACCGGGACGTTGAGATAGAGGAATTGCGGCTCGACCTCGCGCGAGGTGGTCACGCCGTTCTGATCCATATAGTCGATGGCAATGCATCTGCTGTCGAAGAACGCCTCCGCAATGCCGCCGAGCGCGCCGCGCTGCGGTGGCGCGAACGAGGCCACCACCCGCTCCGACGCCGGGGCGCCGACCAGGATACGCTTGCGCAGCGAGCGGATCTTCGCCTGGTAGCTTTCCGAGAACGCAGCGACGATCTTGCGCTTGATCGCCTGCAGCTGCTGCAGCAGCAGGGGCGAGTTCATCCGCTCGGCGATCGCGATGCTCAGCAGCAGATCGATCGCCTCAGCGGGGCTGAGATGCAGCCGGCCGAGCGCCCAGTTGCGCTGCAGCCGGAGGCCGCCGCCGCGGCCGCGATCGGATTCGATCGGAACGTCGCCGTCGCGCAGCAAAGCAAGATCGCGGTTGAGCGTACGGAGGCTGACGCCAAGCTCGGCGGCCAGCTCGGCAGCCGTCACGTGCTCGCGCGCCTTCAGCAGGCCCTTGAGTTCTTCCAGCCGGTACAGCCGAGAGGAGGAGGCGCGTCGACCCATCGGATAAATATGCCGTTACATGACATATTTAGCAACATCATGCCCGGCGGCGAAACGAGCACGAAATGGACGCGGGACATGAACGGAATTTATGTGATGCTGGCTCCGATCCAGCTGAAGGACGGCCTGGGCGAAACGGCCCTCATCGAGGCGTCGGATGGCTTCCAGACCGGTTTCGCCAGCCGGCAGCCGGGCATCCTCAAGCGGCTGCTGTTACGGGCGAAGGACGGCAGCTACGCCGACCTGGTATTCTTCGCAAGCAAGGAGGCCGCCGATCGCGTGGTGGAGGCGGAGCGGACATCGGCGGCGTGCCACGCGTATTTCGAGATCATGCAGATACCCGAGGGAGTTTCGCCCGACATGGGAGTCCTGAGCTTCGAGCACGTGAAGACGTACGAGTAGCCGGTCCGGCATGGCCGAACAGCTGAAGCACTTCTTCGACGCTGAGCTCGTCCGCTCCCTGGCGGTTGAGCTGCGGCGCACGTACCCGGCGCTTCGCACGAAGTCCTTCACGGCCGCATGCATCAATGGACTGGAATCACTCGAGCTGATCCAGCGTGGCTGGCACATCGCCGAGGCCATGCACGAGCATTTGCCCCGTCCGTTCGCGCGCGCGGCCGAGATCCTGCTTGCGTCGCTGGGTCCGGACCATGTGCGGACCGAATCGTTCGGCATGGCGCCGTTCCGCTACCTGCCGCACGTGCTGTTCGTGCAGAAATACGGCCTCGAGGATTTCGAGCCCGCGATGCGCGCGCAGTACGAACTGACCAAGCGCTTCTCCGCCGAATCGAGCATCCGTGCTTTCCTCGTGAGATATCCGGACGCGACCTATGCGCGCCTGCAGGAATGGGCGCGCGACGGCAACGTCCATGTGCGAAGGCTGGTGTCCGAGGGCACGCGGCCACGGCTGCCCTGGGCGCCGCGCCTGCGCGCGTTCCAGGAGGATCCCCGGCCGGTCGTCGCCTTGCTCGAGCTGCTCAAGGACGATCGCGAGCGCTACGTCCAGCGCTCGGTCGCCAACAACCTCAACGACATCGCCAAGGATCACCCGGAGCTCGCAGTCGAGATCTGCGACCGCTGGTCGATTGGCGCGCCGCCGGGGCGGCTCTGGATCGTGAAGCATGCGCTGCGGTCGCTGGTGAAAAAGGGGCATCGCGGGGCGCTGGAGACGATGGGGGTCGGCAGCACGCCCAGGGTCAGTCTGTCCGCCATCCGATTGCGGCCCCGCAGCCTTGCGATTGGCGATGCGCTTCGTTTCCGGTTCGAGATCGCGAGCACCAGCCGGAAGTCCCAGGCGTTGCTGATCGATTATGCCGTGCATTTCGTCAAGGCGAATGGCGCGACACGGCCCAAGGTCTTCAAGCTGCGCAAGATCACACTGCCGGCCCTGGAGCGAATGGAATTGAGCGGTGTCCTCTCATTCGCGAATCTGACGACGCGAACGCACCATCCAGGGCGCCATCAAATCGATGCGCTGATCAACGGCATCGCCTATCCACTCGGCGCTGTTGAACTCCGACCAGCGGCGCTGGCATCGGGACGTTGACCGGCCGTACCTGACGTCACCCTGCCGTCAGGTTCGGGGGCGCATAACTGCGGCTCCCGCGATGCTCGTCCCTCAGCAAACTCATCGCGGCGAACTCTGCCACAGCGCTGGCGGAAGACATAGTTAACGGCGGTCACGAAACGTCGCATTCTCGGTGCGGATCCGCCAGCCGAGCACCAGCGCGTTGACGATCGAGAAGCCGAGCGCCAGCGGCCAGGCCCCGAGGGCGAGCGGCAGCAGGGCGATCTCCAGCACCACCACCAGATAATTGGGATGGCGGAGGAAGCGGTATGGCCCCCTGCGCACCAACGGTGCGTCCGGCACTACGATGATGCGGGTTGTCCAATAGCGGCCGAGGCTGAGCAGCGTCCAGAGACGCAGGCCCTGCACCAAGAGATAGGCAATGGCCGCCCATGGCTGAAACAAAGCGAGGTCGAACAGGAAGAACGCCCATAGCACCGCCAGCCAGGCGGTATGCAGGAACACGATGGCGGGATAGTGGCCGCGGCCGACCTCATAGGCGCCTTCGGCCAGCAGCGCGCGGGTGTTGCGGTTGGCGATGACGAGCTCGATCAGGCGCTGCAGCGTGGCCAGCAGCAACAGGCCGGCGATGAGAAGCTGATCGACGGTCAAGAACATGCCCTCAAGACGGGATCGCGGGCCCCAACCCTGCGATGCCAACCGCTCTCGATGATGCTACGCGGGAACGCTGGCCTCCGCCACGGTTGTGTCAGCCTTCGATGATCTGGAAGCCGGCGCTGAAGCCGGGGCCGAGCGCGGACATCAAATGCCGGCCGGCGAGGCCGTCCCGGATCATCCGCTGCAGCACGAACAGGACGGTCACCGCCGACATGTTGCCGTAGTCGCGCAGGATGGCGCGCGCCGCGGCCATGCTGCCGGCCGCCAGCCCGAACGCCTGCTCCAGCGCCTCCAGCACCTTGACGCCGCCCGGATGGCAGACATAGCCGGCGAGGTCGCGCGTGGTGAGCCCGCAGCGCGCGAGGAAGGCATCGGCGGCGGGGCGCATCTCCTCCCGCACCAGGGCCGGGATGTCGCGCGAGAACAGGACGCCGAGCCCGTCGTCCTCCACATCCCAGCCCATGACGCGCAGGGAAGCCGGCCAGGTGTGCATGCCGCTGGGACCGAGGCGCAGGCCGGACGAGCCGGGCCGGCCGATCACCATGGCGGCAGCGCCGTCGCCGAACAGCGCCGCGCCGATGATGTTGCTCTTGGACATGTCGCCGCGCCGGAAGGTGACGGAGCACAGCTCGACGGCGAGGAACAGCACGTCGCCGTCCGGCAAGGTGCGGGCGAGCGCGGCGGCATGGCTGAGCCCGATCACGCCGCCGGCGCAGCCCAGGCCGAAGACCGGCAGGCGCAGGATGGTCGGCGGCAGGCCCAGGCGGTTGAGCAGCACGGCATCGAGGCTGGGAGTCGCGATGCCGGTGGTGGAGACGACGACCACGGCGGCGATGTCGCTGGGCATGCGGTCGGCCTGGCCGAGCGCCTCGGTCGCGGCATTGCCGAGCAGCTCGACGGCATTCGCGATATAGCGCTGGTTGCGCTCGCGCCAGCCGTGGCTGTCGAAATACCAGTCCATCGGCACCGAGGAATGGCGGGTGGCGACACCGGCATTGTCGAACACCGGCATCAGGCGCTCGATGTCGGAGCGCTCGCGGTCGAACACGCGGGCCGCGGCGCGCGCCACGTCCTCCTGGTCCAGGCGGAAGCGCGGCACGGCGGTCGCGATCGAGAGGATGGTCGGGGGATCGTTCTCGACCAGGCGAAGGGCGGCACCCCTCATTGTACGATCCTCATTTCGGTCCGCGCGCACTAAGCACTGCCTACACATCATCGGCCTGTTGCTATACGCCCGAGCACCATCGGCGATGAATCACGATCTGTTGAGAACAGCGAGAGGCGCTCGAAATCCCGTGCTGCCCGCGGCCGCGACACGTTCCGTTGCAATTTGCTTGTCGCCTGACATGGCAGCGTTACAGGCGTCGCCGATATCGGGAGTGCCGACGCGCTTCGACATCCACGCCGACTCTGGCCGCAAGGCGGCAGATCAATCCCCGATGTCACAAGGAGATCATCATGAACAAGATCCTGATCGCTGCGACGCTTGCGCTGGTGGCCAGCGCTCCCCTCGCCCTCGCCAAGAGTACGACGCCGCCGGCGAGCATCCTGACCACGGAGCATTGCACCTCCGTCGAGCGGAGCTTCGACAACAACCGGTCGCACTACAAGTCCGAGGCCGCGTTCCAGGTCGCGGAGCAGAAGGCGATGTCGCTGTGCAAGTGGGACCGGCACCGCGACGGCAACGTCGAGTTCGGCGCCAAGGCAGCGCGGAGCTGAGCGCCGACGCCACTTGGCCGACTGCGCCCCTGCCGACCGCGGCCAGGGGCGCAATCAGCGCTCCGACCGCGCCTTCACATCAGCACTCAATTGCCGCACGACGTCGGTAGTCTTGCGGATGTCCGCTTCGCTGAGCGTGCCGGCCATGGTCGAGGCGATCGACAACAGGCGGGTGTCGAGCTCGCGGTAGCGCGCCTCGCCCTTGGGCGTCAGCCGCACCAGCTTCGAGCGCCGGTGCTTCGGATTGTCGACGAACCTCACCAGCCCTTCGGCCGCCAGCTCGTCCGCCAGCCGCTGCATGCGTTGGCGGCTGGTGGGCCGCATCTCCGCGATCTGCGGCACGGTGAGTGGGCCAAGGAGCGCGAGGCTTCGCATGAAGCCGAACGCGCCGCCGCCCCAGCTGGTGATAAGCCCTGCCTTCTGGCCGAGGGCCCTGATCCTGAAGAAGCACTGGGCCACCTCGAGCATCAGTTCGGCGACCGCCGCGCCCCTGGCGTCGGTGGCTGGGCCTGTCCCCGGTCTCTGTCGTGTCGACGCCATCGCCTCCGTTCCCCTTGGCTGTGCCGATTGCCAGCATACCAGTTGTCACTTGACACCTATGTTGTCAAGTTTCAGAATGACACCTTGGTTGTCATCTTCCGCTGCGGGAACAGCTATGGACACGGACGGAAAGACGAACGACACCGAAACAGCAGGCGTCATCGCGCGGCCGCCCTTTCTCTTTCTCGGCGCGCTTCTGCTCGGCCTGGTCTGGGATCGGCTGCTGCCCCTGCCATTCGCGGTTCCGGGAACCGACCTGGTTCACTGGATCGGCGGTGGCGCGCTGATCCTCATCGGCCTGGCGACCGCAGTCGCCGGCATCCGCAACTTCTCGCGGGCGGGAACGCCGGTCGAGGGGTACAAGCCCACGCGCGCGCTGGCGACCGCCGGGATCCACGGCTGGAGCCGCAATCCCATCTATCTCGGCATGTTCCTGATCTACGGCGGCATCGGCCTCGCCGCGCAAAGCCCATGGGTGCTGATGATCACCGTGCCTCTGGCAATCACCATCCGCTACGGCGTGGTCGCGCGCGAAGAGGCGTACCTGGAGCGGCGATTCGGCGCCGACTACCGGGACTACAAGAGCCGCGTGCGGCGCTGGCTGTAGCCGTGCGATCGAACCTGGCCGCGATCTGCGCCCTGGCCGTGGCCTCCGCGTGCACGGCGATCCCGACGCCCGACGAAGCCAACGATGCCGTGCTGACGCTGAGGAACCATGGGCGCTGGGCGTGGGCCGTGGGCATTGCGCTCATCTGGGGCGACCTGGTGCTGCCCATCCCGCAGACTGCCGTGATCGCCGCGCTCGGCATCATCTACGGAACATGGCTCGGCGGGTTGCTGGGCAGCTTTGCCCTGATCACCGGCGGCCTGCTCGGCTACGGCCTGATGCTCACCTCGGCACGGCGATTTGCGCAGCGCTTCGTTGGACCACGGTCCCTGCGCAGGATGGAGCGCTGGTTCGATCAGGGCGGTGCCTGGGCGATCGTCCTCACCCGCAGCCTTCCGTACAGCATCCCCGAGGCCATGGTCTTTCTCGCCGGCCTTGCCGGCATGCCGATCGGGAAATACATCGCGGCGCTGACCATCGGCGGCGTGCCGACAGCGTTGGTCTTTGCGGCCATCGGCGCCGGCTGGGCCGATCAGCCGGTCCTGGCCCTCGCGGCCAGCTACCTGCTGCCCATCCTCCTGCTGCCCATTGCGCTCTATCTCATCCGGTTGCGAGCACGGTAGCGTCACACGACGTTACCGAATGCAGCGTAGGCGGACACAGCCACGTTACGCGCCGGCGCGATGCTTCACCCCGCCGACGCGACCGACATCCACGCCGACACCTTCAATCTCCGCCAACGGCGCTGCGAGAAGGCTTCAACGATGTCGCACCCGAAGGAGTCTCACCCATGAAGAAGATCATCCTCGCCACTGCGGCCGCCGTCCTCCTGAGCGCGCCGCTGGCCTTTGCCGCGAACGCGACCACCACCTTGGCGCCGGCGCCCAAGCCGCTCAAGACCGCCGCCGCCAGCCTGCCCGAGCAGTGCACGGCCCTCGGCGCGCAGTTCGACAAGGCGGAAGCGACGCACAGGAGCCACCAGAACTACAAGGAAGCACTCGGCCTGCGCAGCGAAGGCAAGCGCCTGTGCAGCGCGCACAAGGATTCCGAAGGCATCAAGAAGATCGAATCGGCGCTGACCATGATCGGCGTGAAGCCGATGGTGAAGAGCTGAGCCTTCGCACCGATCCCGAGGCCCCTCCCCCAACCGCAAAATTGGGGGAGGGGAACGAAGCACTCCTGTGCCTGACCGTGTGGGCCGATGGCGCACACGCGATGCCGCCGCGATCCAGTCGCGTTTGTGACGGTACAGCCGGACTTGATCGAGAATAAAGCAGCACCCCAGAAACTGTAGCGTCTTCCTCCTCCCCACCATGGCCATGTTGGGGGAGGGATTTCATCGCGCGGGCGCCGCTAGTCGGTGACTTCCTGTTCGACCGCCTCGACGTCCTTCTGCAGGCCGCTGCCGATGCTCTCGACGCCCTTTGCGGCGCCTTTCACCGTGTTGCAGCCGGACATCGCCGGCAAGGCGGCAAGCAGCCCAACCAGAAGCGCCCAGCGGGCTGCCCGATTTGCGATACGCATCGTCAAACTCCATGAACCTTGTCGGAAAAACACCGGCGGATGATACGCGGCTAGCCCGCCTTGGGCAATCGGACCAGGGCGCGCAGGCCGCCGGCCGGGCGGTTGGCGAGGACTATGGTCCCGCCATGGGCCAGCGCCACGCTGCGCGCGATGGCGAGGCCGAGGCCGACGCCGCCCGAATCGCGGTTGCGCGATTGCTCCAGCCGGACGAACGGGCGGAACACGTCCTTCAGGCGGTCTTCCGGGATGCCGGGGCCGGCATCGTCGATCGTCACCTCGACCGCGCCGGGCAGGTCGCGGATCGTGATCTCGGCGCTGCCGCCGTAGCGGATCGCATTCTCCACCAGATTGTTGAAGCAGCGCCGCAGCGCCACCGGGCGCGCACGCAGGGTGCATCGCTCCCGCGTTGCGAGCTTCGCCGGAGGATGGCTCTCCGCCACCTCCTGCAGCAACGCGGCGAGATCCACCGGCGAGGTCGGCTCGGTATCGGCATCCTCGCGCGCGAAGGCGAGCGTCGACTTGATGATTGCCTCCATCTGGTCGAGATCGGCCAGCATCTTCTGCTGCTCCTCCGCATCCTCGACGAACTCGGCGCGCAGGCGTAGACGCGTGATCGGCGTGCGCAGATCGTGCGAGATCGCGGCGATCATCTGGGTGCGGTCCTCGATCATGCGGCGGATGCGATGGTGCATGCGGTTGAAGGCGCGCGCCGCCTGGCGCACCTCGTTGAGGCCGGCCTCCGGCACGTCGCTGGGCCGCGCGCCGCGGCCAAGCTCCTCCGCCGCGCTGGCGAGGCTCTCGATCGGCCGGGTGATCAGGCGCATGGCGCCGACGCCGAGCATCATCACCGCCGCGATGCCGCCGGCCAGCGCCAGCAGCTGCGACCAGGACGAGAACGGCAAAGTCTTGACCGAGGCGAAGCTGAAGTTGAGCCAGGTGCCGTCCATCAGCTGCAGCGCGACACTGAAGGTCTGGCCGGCGTCCTGCAGCGAGAGGATCTCGTCGCTCTTCTTGCCCTCGTCGCGCCACAGGCTGGGCAGCCAGGACCACGGATGCTCGCCGCCATCGGGCCCGATGCCGTAATCCACCCTGAGGTCGCGCCAGCGCATGTCGTCGCCCAGTCGCGCGGCAATTACCTCGCGCAGCCGGGCGGTGCGGTTGTCGGGCGGCTCGGCGGCGCCGATCATGCTGTCCGGCGTCGCCGCGATGAACAGCGAGGAGCCGCTGATGGATTCGGCGATCAGCGGCCGCAGCGGCGGCGCCGAGTGATCGAGGAAGCGCGCGGCGGCGGCGATGCGCTCGGCAGCGCGCAGATCCTCGAGCGCCGCCACCGCCTCGTCGCGGTTGAAGGTATGGAAGGCCGAGACCGCGATCAGCGACAGCGCGATGCCGGCAGCCAGCACCAGCGCAAACCAGGCGAGCATGGAATGCGGCACCAGGCGACGCAGCAGCATGTGCGTCAGCCTTTCGCGGCAGGTCTGGCAGGCGCGGACCTGGCGCCGTCGGTGCGCGTGACCGCGGCGGTGAGCATGTAGCCGCCGCCGCGCACGGTCGCGATCAGGGCACCGGCGCCAGACGATGCATTCTCCAGCTTGCGGCGCAGGCGTCCGATCTGCACGTCGACCGAGCGGTCGAACAAGGATGCGGCCCGGCCCTTGGTGAGATCGAGCAGGCGATCGCGGCTCAGCACGCGCTGCGGCCGCTCGGCCAGCGCCACCAGCAGATCGAACTCGCCGCCGGTCAGCTCGACCGGCCGGCCGCCTGGATCGAGCAGCTGGCGCCGGCCGGGCTGGATGGTCCAGCCGTCGAACACCAGCGCGACTTCGCTCTCAGCTTCGCCCGACGGCGGAGCGGCCGGGCGGTCCTCGGCCCGGCGCAGGATGGCGCGGATGCGCGCCAGCAGTTCGCGCGGATTGAACGGCTTGGCGAGGTAGTCGTCGGCACCCATCTCCAGGCCGATGATGCGGTCGGTATCCTCCGAAACGGCGGTCAGCATCAGGATCGGGATGGTGGTGGTGGCGCGCAGCTGCCCGCACAAGGTGAGGCCTGAATCGCCGGGCAGCATCAGGTCGAGCACTATCAGGTCGATCTTCGCTTCATCCAGCACCCGGCGCATCTCGCGCCCGTCGGCGGCGACGCTGACCCGCAGGCCGTTCTTGGCAAGGAACTTCGACAGAAGCGAGCGGATCTCCTTGTCGTCGTCGACCACCAGGATATGAGCGGTGCGATCCATCAGGCTTCCCGAACCTCTGTCCTGTCCCGTTTGCGCCCTCACCTGACCCGATGCGCGTAACAGCGGCCATGGCTGCTTTGTAACGGATTGTAACAGCGCCGGGTCCGGTCGCAATCCGTTGCAAAACCCGGGTCCATGAGACATGGGCGCGTTACCGATGCGACCCCATTTTGGTTCCAGGAGATCGGCGCAAACCGTCCGGTCCAGAAGGTTTCCAAAGTCGGAGGATCACATGCAATCGTTCAACCCCAAGAACAAGACGCGGGTCCGGCTGCTGGCCGGCGCCGCCGTCGCGACCGTGCTGGGCATGGCCGCGGTGACGGCGCTTCCGACCATCAGTCCCGCCGATACCACGCCGCCGGCCGCCGTTCCGGGCTTCGTCGCCGGCGCACCGAGCAGCTTCGCCGAGCTTGCCGCCAAGGTCTCGCCGGCGGTGGTCAACATCTCCTCGACCCATGAGGTCGAGAACCAGGGCCCGAACGGCATGGAAGGGATGCCCTTCAACTTCCCGCCGGGCTCGCCGTTCGAGGAGTTCTTCAAGCAGTTCCAGCAGCAGATGCCGCAGCAGCAGCACCGCGCGCGCAAGGTCAGCTCGCTCGGCTCCGGATTCATCATCGATGCCAGCGGTTACGTCGTCACCAACAACCACGTGGTGGACGGCGCCAAGGACATCGAGGTGACGCTGACCGATGGCTCGGAATATCCGGCCGAGGTGATCGGCACCGATGCCAAGACCGACCTCGCCCTGCTGAAGGTCGAGGCCAAGACGCCGCTGCCTTATGTCTCGTTCGGCGATTCCGACAAGATGCGGATCGGCGACTGGGTGATGGCGGTCGGCAATCCGTTCGGCCTCGGCGGAACGGTCACGGCCGGCATCGTTTCGGCCCGCGGCCGCGACATCCATGAGGGCCCGTATGACGACTTCCTGCAGATCGACGCCGCGATCAACCAGGGCAACTCGGGCGGCCCGGCCTTCTCCACCGACGGCAGCGTGATCGGCATCAACACGGCGATCTTCTCGCCGAGCGGCGGTTCGGTCGGCATAGGCTTCGCCATTCCATCGAACCTCGCCAAGCCGATCATCGCGGAGCTCAAGGAGCAGGGCCACATCGACCGCGGCTGGCTCGGCGTCGCGATCCAGCCGCTGACTCCGGACTTGGCTCAGGGCATGGGCCTCGAGGCGGACAAGGGCGCGCTGATCGCCTCGGTGCAGGACGACAGCCCGGCGGCCGCAGCCGGCCTCAAGTCCGGCGACGTGGTGGTCCGCTTCGGCGACCGCGAGATCGAATCGCCCAAGGACCTGTCGCGCGTGGTCGCCGAGACCGCCAGCGGCGCCACCGTGCCAGTGAAGATCTGGCGCGACGGCTCCGAGCACACGGTCGAGGTGAAGATTGCGGAGATGAAGCAAGAGGTGGTGGCGAGCGCATCGCAGACGGGCGACGAGTCCGGCTCCGCCGCGTCCGACACCGTCGACCAGCTCGGAGCGACCCTGGCGCCGGTGAACGACCTGACACGCCAGCAGTTCGGGCTGTCCAGGGACGCCAAGGGCGTGGTGATCGCCGACCTCGAGCAGGACAGCGCGCTGGCCGAGCAGGGCGTGCGTCCCGGCGACGTCATCGAGCGGGTCAACGATCGCAAGATCGCGAACCCGGCCGACGTCGCGGCGGCCCTGCATGAGGCCCAGGCCGACAAGCGCTCGGTGGCCGTCATGCTGATCGAGAGCGAGGGCAACGACCGGTTCGTCGCCGTGCAGATCAGCCAGTCCTGACGAGTTCCCTAGGATCTCGAGCGCGCCCCCCGAGTAAAGCTCGAGATCGCACGGCGGCCCTCATCCCCTCGGCTCGATCCCGGCCGAGTGTGCCGCCGATGCCCGGCGCGGCCTCCTCCCCAAACTGTCCCGGGAGGCCGCGCCGGTCCTTTTTTTGGCCTGACCTCATTTCACGCCGGCTTTTTCGCTGTGCGCGACGCGCCGAAGGACGCTAGCTTTGCGCGCGAGCCAGCTGCGGTCGAGTCGCGGCCATGGTTAGGTATTGAATCGGGGAATGCGCTTGTCCCAGCCGCTCCGCGCGGAGTTCGAGGCCATTCAGGGCCGCTGGAAAGAGCTGTGCCGCAACGGCCAGCTGCCCGCGCGCGCGGACTTTCCGGTCGAGAGCCTGACGCCGTGGATCGGCCATATCCAGATCGTGGAGCGGGTCGGCAGCGGCGATAGCGTGCGGCACCGGGTGCGGCTGGTCGGGACGCGCATCGTCTATTACGAAGGCCGCGACAACACCGGCAAGTTTCTCGACGAGGTCATTCCCGCGGACCAGCGCGATGAGCTGCTCGAACCCTATCGCCGCTGCGCCGACAGCCGCACGCCGGTCTACAGCGCGTTCTACAGCTGCTCGGACGCGGCGATCTCCTCGCAGCTCGAGCGCCTGATCCTGCCGCTGGCGGCGGACGGCACGACCATCGACCAGTTCCTGGTCGCGATCTATCGCGCGGCGACGTAAGGCGCGACGCCACCCTCCTCCATGCTTCCCCTTTACGTCATGGCCGGGCGTTAGACCCGGCCATCCAAGTCTGCTGCTGAGCGCCGGATAGAAACTTGGGTCACCGGGTCTGGACGCTGTGCGTCCGCCCGGTGATGACGGAACAGGGAGAGCTTGCTAGGGTGGCCGCTCCCTTTACGGCGGAGCAATGCCATGAGCTCGGCGCGGTTGATGCGGGTATTTCCTCATGCGGGTGGCGATGGGCTCGAGGATTGGGGCCCTCTCGCTGCGGCCGACGTCAAATCCGGATCGCCGAAGCAGCGTGGCCGCACCTACTTCAACGCGCCGGATGTCGGCCTCAGCGCAGGGGTCTGGGATTGCACCGCGTTCGAAGGGACGATGGCCCCCTACTCCGTCGACGAGTTCATGATCCTGCTCGAGGGCACCGTCACTATGACGGAGACGAACGGCCGCGTGACGCGGGTCGAGGCCGGCGACGCATTCGTCATTCCGCGCGGGCTCACCTGCGCGTGGCAGCAGGACGGCTATGTGCGCAAGATCTTCGTAATCTATGAGAACCCGGCGGCGCCGGTGCCGGCCGAGCCGGCTTCCGGCCATGTCATCAAGCTGGACCTGGGCGTGGCGCTCGCGCCATGTGCCGGACCCGATCCGGCGCTGCTCAACGGCATGGAACCGCAATGTGCCGAGCATGTCGTCTATAGCGACGTCAGCGGGCAGCTCACCGTCGGGCTGTGGTCTGCGACGCCGTATGACCGCAAGGCGACGCCGTTCGGCCGCTATGAGCTGATGCATTTCCTGGAGGGCCAGGTGGACTTGCATGGCGG
>DATFDU010000547.1:0-7132 GCA_035251915.1 Dongiaceae bacterium
CGATTACGGCCATCACCCGGTGGAGATCGCCGCAGTGCTGAAGGCAGCGCGGCAAGCGATTCAAGGTCAGGCGACCCAGGGCAAGGTGATCGCGGTGGTGCAGCCGCACCGCTACACCCGTCTCGCCAACCTGTTCGAGGAGTTCTGCGCCTGCTTCAACGACGCCGACGTGGTGCTGGCGGCCGACGTCTATCCGGCCGGCGAGCAGCCGATCGAGGGCGTCAGCGGCGAAGCGCTGGCGGCCGGCCTGCGCGCCCGCGGCCATCGCCATGTCGAGCATCTCAAGGACCCGAAAGAGCTGGCGAAGATCGTGGCGCCGCTGGCGGCGCCCGGCGATCTGGTCGTCTGCCTCGGCGCCGGCAGCATCACCTACTGGGCGCAGGCGCTGCCTGCCGAGCTGCAGGCGCTGTACGGGGCGAAGGCATGAGAGCGGCCATGGCAGCAATTGAAACAAAGCTGATCGATCGCCTGCCCAAAGTCAGGGGCCGCCTGACCGAAGGTTCGCTGCTGTCCGCCGTCACCTGGTTCCGGGTCGGCGGGCCCGCCGACGTGCTGTTCAAGCCGGCGGACGTCGCCGATCTCGCGCAGTTCCTCAAGCACAAGCCGACCGACGTGCCGGTGACGGTGATCGGCGTGGGCTCCAACCTGCTGGTGCGCGACGGCGGCATCGAAGGCGTCGTCATTCGCCTCGGCCGCGGCTTCACCGACATCCGCGCCACCGGTAGCACGGTCGAAGCCGGCGCCGGCGCGCTCGACCTCAACGTCGCGCTGTCCGCGCGCGATGCGGGGATCGGCGGGCTCGAGTTCCTGTCCGGAATTCCGGGCACCATCGGCGGCGCATTGCGCATGAATGCCGGCGCATATGAATCCGACGTGTCGCAGGTTTTCGACCATGCCGATGCGCTCGACGGCAAGGGCACCCTGCATAGCCTGAACAAAGACGAGATGAGCTTTACCTACCGCCACAGCGGCGTGCCCGAGGACTGGATCTTTGTCGGCGGCGCCTTCGAAGGGCGCACCGACGATCCGAAGGCGATCCACGCGCGCATCCAGGACATCCAGACCAGGCGCGAGGAGAGCCAGCCGGTCCGCTCGCGCACGGGCGGCAGCACCTTCGTCAATCCGACTGGGCACAAGGCCTGGAAGCTGATCGACGAGGCCGGCTGCCGGGGCCTGCGCAAGGGCGAGGCCATGGTGTCGGAGAAGCATTGCAACTTCCTCATCAACACCGGCAACGCCACGGCCGCCGATATCGAAGCTCTGGGCGAGGAAGTGCGCCGCCGCGTACGCGACCGCAGCGGCGTCGAGCTTACCTGGGAAATCAAGCGCATCGGCCGCCCGGCGGCGAAAGCGCGGATCACGAACGGAGAGCAAGCATGAAGCGCGTCTCGGTCCTGATGGGCGGGCCGTCGGCGGAGCGCGAGGTTTCGCTGAACAGCGGCGCCAACTGCGCGGCGGCGCTGAAGGAGGCCGGCTACAAGGTCTCGACCATCGACGTGACCCGCGATCTGCCGGCCCTGCTCAAGACGATCAAGGCGCAGAAGCCCGATGTCCTGTTCAACGCGCTGCATGGCCGCTGGGTCGAAGACGGCAACATCCAGGGCATCCTGAACTACCTCGGTATTCCGTATACGCACTCGGGCCTGATGGCTTCCGCCATCGCGATGGACAAGCCGATGGCCAAGCGCCTGTTCGCCGAGGCCGGCCTGCGCTGCCCCAAGGGCGTGCTGTTGCACAAATCGGACGTGATGAAGGGCGACCCGCTGCCGCGCCCGTACGTGGTGAAGCCGGCCAACGAGGGCTCCAGCGTCGGCGTGCAGATCATCACCAAGAGCAGCAACGCCCGGCCGTTCGACGGCATCGAGTGGCCGTACGGCGAATTCGTGCTGTGCGAGGAGTTCATCCAGGGCCGCGAGCTGACCGCCGGCGTGATGGGCGACCGCGCGATGGCGGTGACGGAGCTGAAGGTCGATGGCGGGTTCTACGACTACGCCCACAAATACACCGACGGAGTGACGGTCCATCTGTGCCCGGCGCCGCTGCGCGAGGACATCGCCAAGGAAGCGATGCGCATGGCGCTGGTCGCGCACCAGACCCTGGGTTGCCGCGGCGTCACGCGCTGCGACTTCCGCTACGACGACACCAGCGGCGACGACATCAGCAAGCTCTACCTGCTGGAGATCAACACCCAGCCCGGCATGACCGCGCTGTCGCTGGTGCCGGAGCAGGCCAAGCATCTCGGCATCTCGTATCCCGAGCTGGTCTCCTGGATGGTGGAGCACGCCGCATGCGACGCCTAGAGGCACCGGCGGTCAAGATCGCGCGCGGCCGGGGCAACCCGGTCACCGCCCGCACGGCACTGCCGCCGCGCAAGCGGCCGCAGCCGGCGTGGCTGCGCTGGTCGATCCGCTTCGGCATCGGCTTCGGCGCCTGCGTGATCGTCGGCGGCGGTGCGCTGTGGGGCGTGCAATCCGGCTGGCTGCAGCGCGAATGGGCAGTGGTGAGCGACGCCGCCCTCAACGCGACCGCCGATCTCGGCCTCAGCCTGCAGACCGTCGAGGTGCACGGCCGCGGCGAGACCAAGCAGAAGGATATCCTCGGCGCCCTCGGCGCGCCGCGCGGCGCGGCGCTGCTCGGCCTCGACATCGAGGCCATGCGGGAGCGGCTGGCCGCCCTGCCCTGGATCGTCTCGGCCGAGATCGAGCGGCGCTATCCCGACCGCCTGGTGGTGACGGTGAAGGAAGCCGAGCCGCTGGCGCTGTGGCAGCGTCAGCAGAAGCTGTTCCTGGTCAGCCGCACCGGCAAGGTGATCGAGACCGCGGACCTGCGAAAGTATTCGAGGCTGCTGGTGATCGTGGGCGATGACGCGCCCGAGCGCGCCGAGGGCCTGTTCGACCTGCTGGCGCAGCAGCCCAAGCTGAAGGAGCGGGTCACCGCTGCCGTGTTCGTCGGCAAGCGGCGCTGGAACCTGCGTTTCGACAACGGCGTCGACGTGAAGCTGCCGGAAGAGAATCCCGGCGCGGCGTGGTCGCGCCTCGCCGAGCTGCAGAACCAGCACGGCATCCTGGAACGGGACGTGCGCATCATCGACCTGCGCCTGCCCGACCAGGTGGTGGTGCGCCGCGCGCATCCCGCCCAACCCGAAGACCAGGACGCCCCGGCGGGCGACAAGCCAAAGGACAAGGCCACATGATCAAAAAAACGCGCGTCGCCCCGCGCAACGGCTTGATCGCCGCCCTCGACATCGGCACCAGCAAGATGTGCTGCTTCATCGCCCGGGTGGCCGAGGACGGCCGCCCGTCGATCGCCGGCATCGGGCACCAAATCTCCCGCGGGGTGCGCAACGGCGCCATCATCGACATGGAGCAGGCCGAGCTCGCCCTGCGCACCACCGTGCACGCGGCCGAGCAGATGGCCGGCGATACCATCCAGGAGGTGGTGATCAACCTCTCCGGCGGCTATCCGGCCTCGCAGACCGTGGGGGTCGAGGTGCCGATCTCCGGCCGCGAGGTGGCTGACCACGACCTGCACCGGGTCCTGATGCAGGGCGCCCAGGTCCATGGCCCGGTCGACCGGCGCCTGATCCATTCCATCCCGGTCAGCTACTCGATCGACGGCTCCAAGGGCATCCGCGACCCGCGCGGCATGTTCGCCGAGAAGCTCGGCGTCGACATGCACGTGGTGACCGCGGCGGCCGGCGCGGTCAAGAACCTCACCACCTGCGTCGCGCGCTGCCACCTCGAGCCGCGCGCCATCGTGGTGTCGCCCTACGCCGCCGGCCTCGCCTCGCTGGTCGATGACGAGATGGACCTCGGCGTGACCGTGATCGACATGGGCGCCGGCACCACATCGCTCGCCGTCTTCTTCGACGGCCACGTGGTCTATACCGACTCCGTTCCCATCGGCGGCGGGCACGTCACCAACGATATCGCGCGCGGCCTGTCGACTCCGCTCGCGCATGCCGAGCGCATCAAGACGCTCTACGGCAACTGCATCGCGACCCCGGCGGATGAGCGCGAGATCATCCACGTGCCGCAGGTCGGCGAGGAAGAAACCGGCATCGCGAATCAAATCCCCCGATCGATTCTGATCGGCATCGTCCAACCGCGACTTGAAGAGACGTTCGAGCTGGTTCGCTCTCGACTCGAATCGAGCGGCTTTGACAAGATCGCAGGACGGCGCGTCGTCTTGACGGGGGGCGCCAGTCAGCTGAGCGGCGTTAGAGAGCTCGCTGCCCTGGTGCTCGATAAGCAAGTGCGCATGGGTCGGCCCATCCGGGTTCATGGATTGGCCGACGCGACCGGAGGTCCAGCGTTCGCGACGGGAGCCGGTCTCCTCACATTTGCGCTTGAAGGCGAATCCCAGCAGCCAAGATCGGCGCGCGGCAGTGAAGCCCATGGAACGGGCTTCCTGGGGCGAATCGGTTCGTGGCTGAAGGAAAACTTCTGACCACCAACCACTGAAAAGAATGGAGGCACCTCATGACGCTCAACCTCTCGCTGCCGCAGGACCCGTTCGACATCCGGCCCAAGATCACGGTCGTCGGTGTCGGCGGCGCCGGCGGCAACGCAGTCAACAACATGATCCGCTCCAAGCTGGAGGGGGTCGACTTCCTGGTCGCCAACACCGACGCCCAGGCGCTGCAGCAGTCCCAGTGCGAGCGGCGCATCCAGCTCGGCTCCACCGTGACCAAGGGATTGGGCGCGGGCGCGCGGCCCGACGTCGGCCGCATGGCCGCCGAGGAAGCGGTGCGTGACATCGCCGAGCAGCTGGCCGGCTCCAACATGGTGTTCATCACCGCCGGCATGGGCGGCGGCACCGGCACCGGCGCCGGCCCGGTGGTGGCCCAGATCGCCCGCGAGCAGGGCATCCTGACCGTCGGCGTGGTGACCAAGCCCTTCCACTTCGAAGGGTCGCACCGGATGAAGATGGCCGAATACGGCATCAACGAGCTGCAGAACTACGTCGACACGCTCATCATCATCCCGAACCAGAACCTGTTCCGCATCGCCAACGAGAAGACCACCTTCGCCGACGCCTTCAAGATGGCGGACGAGGTGCTCTATTCCGGCGTGCGCGGCGTCACCGACCTGATGGTGATGCCCGGCCTCATCAACCTCGACTTCGCGGACATCCGCGCGGTGATGAGCGAGATGGGCAAGGCCATGATGGGCACCGGCGAGGCCAGCGGCGACAACCGCGCCATCGCGGCCGCCGAGGCGGCCATCTCCAACCCGCTGCTGGACGAGATCAGCATGAAGGGCGCCCGCGGCGTCCTCATCAACATCACCGGCGGCATGGACATGACCCTGTTCGAGGTCGACGAGGCCGCCAACCGCATCCGCGACGAGGTCGATCCCGATGCCAACATCATCTTCGGCTCGACCTTCGACCAGTCGCTCGAAGGCAAGATCCGCATCTCGGTGGTGGCGACCGGCATCGATGCCCAGGCCCAGACCCAGCCGCGTCCGAACAGCGTCTACGGCAATCTCAGCCTGGTGCCGCGCACCGTGCAGGTCGCCACTCCGGCGGCCGACGGCGGCGAGCGCATCGTGGCGCGCGCCGACACCGGCGGCTATGCCGCACCGGCGGCGGCGGCGCCGATGACGGCCCATGCGGTCGCGCCGCAGGCGCGTCCGGCGGCCGGCTTCGGCATGATCACCACGCCCAAGGTCGCGCAGCCGACCATGAGCGCGCCCCAGCATCAGCAGGCGATGACCCATCCCACGATGGGCGCCACCGCGCTGCAGGCCCAGCCGGCCCGCCAGCCGATCCTGAAGGATGAGATGGCGGCGCTGGATCGCCTGGTCTCGCGCCAGCCGGAGCGGGTCGAGCGGACGATCGACGACCGGCCGTTCATCGCGCCGCCGGCCAGCGAGCCGGCGATGCGGGCGCAGCCACAGGTCGCCGAGCCGGTGGTCCCGCAGGCCCGGATGCAGCAACCGGCTCCGCAGATGGCGGCTCAGGCCCCGTCGCTGCAGATCCCCTCGCCGCAGGCGCCGGTCGCGCAACCGCCGGCGCTCACGGTCGACCCGCCGCATGTCGAGCAGCGCCGGCGAGCGCCGAGCCTGTTCGAGAAGGTGACCAGCCGCCTGACCGGGCAGCAGACCCAGAAGGCGGCACCGGCCGCGCAGGCTCCCCGCCCGCAGGCCGAGCGGCAGGGTGACCGGCGCTCCGAACCGGTCATGACCCAGCCGCAGCTGCAGCTGGACCCGGCGGACCGCATGTCGATCAGCCGCCAGGAAGAGGACATGCTGGACATCCCGGCGTTCCTCCGCCGCCAAGCGAACTGATGGTTGGCCAATTGACGGCGTGACGTGACGCGTCCGGGCCGGTGATCGCCGCATCTTCCGCAGCCGTCGCCGGCCCATCTGAGGTAGCCTCGACTTCGCCCGAAATCCGGCCCCTCCGGGTTTCGGGCGCTTTGTTTTTCAAGGGCTTGAGACGCTTGAGCGGACCCTGCCGCCCCTCTATAGTCAGGCCCCGCGTTGGGGCAGGAATTGGCGGCAATATCATGGGTTTTCGGATTCCCGGTCTTTTGAGGAGCGTCGGACTGTGCGTCGGCTTGGCCGCCGCCTTGATCGGCTGCGCCAGCGACGAACCGGAGATTCCCGAGCAGCCGGCGGAGGTGCTCTACACCAACGCTCTCAACGCCCTCGAGGAAGGCCGCGCCCCGACGGCCGCCAAGATGTTCGAGGAAGTGGAGCGCCAGCACCCCTATTCCTCCTGGGCGACCCAGGCCCTGATCATGGCGGCGTATTCCTATTACCTGATGGACGACTATGACAGCGCGATTCCCGCGCTCGAGAACTTCATCCAGCTGCATCCCGGCAACCGCAACGCCGCCTACGCCTTCTATCTGCGCGGGCTCTGCTACTACGAGCAGATCGCCGACGTGACCCGCGACCAGGCCAACACCGAGGAAGCGCAGCGCGCGCTCAGCGACGTGATCGCGCGCTTTCCCAACACGCCCTATGCCCGCGACGCCAGCCTGAAGCTCGACCTGGTGCGCGACCACCTGGCGGGCAAGGAGATGGAAGTCGGCCGCTACTACCTGCAGCGCGACATGTACCTCGCTGCGATCAACCGCTTCCGCACCGTCGTCGAGCAGTACCAGACCACGACCCACGTG
>DATFDU010000548.1:0-2225 GCA_035251915.1 Dongiaceae bacterium
CGGCGATGGCGAGCTTGATCCTGCCGTCCTGCCAGTCGGCGAGGCTGTCCCGCAGCAGCGCGCGGCGGTCGGTCTCCGTGATCTCTGCCAGCATGCGCCGGCGCAGCTCGAAATCGACGGGCCGGCGGTTGTCCGGGTCCACCATATTGAAGTCCCAGAGATCGCAGCCCTGGTAGGTGTCGGGCACGCCGGGAGCAGTCAGGGTCACCGCCAGCTGGCTGAGGCTGTTGAGCACGCCGAATTGCGCGACGCGCTGCTGAAACGGCCGGAAGTCATCGAGGAACGGATTTGGCCGGCCGGTCTCCAGCAGTCTTTCGACGAACCGCAAGCAGGCCGACTCGTAGGCTTCGTTCGGATTGATCCAGCTGGTGCGCCGCTTCGCCTCGCGGATGGACTTGAGGACCGTGCCCTTCAAGCGCTCGCCGAACGAGTCGATCTCCCCATCGGCCGGCCATGCGCCGAGCAAGGTCTGATAGATGGCGTATTCGTCGTTTGGCGACGGTGCTGGGTCGCCGTTGACCTTTCCGCGCTTGTATCGATTGAGGCTCGCCCAGCGGCGCACGCGCTGGTTCCACGCCGGCGCCAGCTCCGAAAGCACGTTGAGCCGAGCACGCATGTCCGCGCCGCGCTTGGTGTCGTGGGTCGACAAGGCCGACATGGCATTCGGCCAGCTCTTCGCGCGCTCCTGCATGAGATGATGGAAGGCGGAAGGTGTCACACCGAACTGCCGCGGGTCGCCGCCGACTTCATTCAAGGAGAGCAGGCGGTTGTAGCGATAGAAGCTGGTGTCCTCCATCGCCTTCGCCATCACCGGGCCGGTGTATTGCTGGAAGCGCTGGGCGAACCGCAGGATCTCGTCGCGATCGAAGGCCGGGCTCCATTCGGTCAGATCGAGGGTGAGGGCGGCGCGGACGAAGTCCAGGATCTCCGGATCGGGTCCCAAATAACTCTTCTGGGCCTGCTTGATCGCCCAGTCGATATCGCGGCGATCGTCGGGCGACACGCCGCGCTCCGTCGCATAGGTGCGATAGACCGGGAAGCACGCCACCACCTCGCGCAGCGCGGCGCGCAGGCGTTCCTCGGTATAGTCGCGCGTGCTCCAGTGCCGCTCGGAGATGGCATCGAGGCCGGAAGCCAGGCGGTTCAGCTCGCTCGCCAGCATCGTGTCGACGATCAGCAGCTTGCAGGCGTACAGAACCTCGTCGAAGTCGGCGGAGCGGTCGAGGAACCGGCGATAGGTGCGGTCCATCGCCTGCTTGCCGTCCGAATCGACGTAGAGGCCATTGACGAGATTGATGAAGTCGTAGCCGGTCGTGCCCGCGATCGGCCAGTCCGAGCGCAAGCGTTCGTGGCGCGCCAGGATCTTCTCGACCGTGATGTAGAAAGAACTCGTCCGTTCGGCGGCGCGTGCGCGCAGCTGGCCGAGATATCCGGCGGGATCAAGCAGGCCATCGATATGATCGAGCCGCAATCCGTGCAACCTGCCGCTGGCGATGAGCTCGTCGACCAGGCGATGGGTGCGGTCGAAGACCTCCGGATTCTCCATCCGGATTCCCGCCAGCTCGTTGATATCGAAGAAACGGCGATAGTTGATCTCGTCCGCCGCCACCCGCCAGAAGGCGAGGCGGTAGGCCTGCTGCTCGAGCAAGTCGTGCAGGGGCCTGAAGCTCTCCGGGTTTCCCGGTTGGCCATGGTATTGCCGGGCGGCGGCGTCTTCGATCTGGCGCAAATGCGTTGGATCGGCCTGGACGAAGCTGGCCAGGTCCTGCTTCAGCTTTTCGCCGACACTGCGCATCGCGGCTTCGTTGACTTCGGCGACCGTGACGGCGAGCCGCTTCAGGTCGGCATCGATATCGCCCAGGATGGCGTGGTAGCAGCGCGGGTGAATGGGAAATCGATGCTGAAAATACCAGACGTCGAAGCTGCCGGTTTCCGGGTCGAGCTTCAGCTGCAGCTCGCCGCGCTCCAGCACATGCCCATAGTGGTCGCCGAGCATGGGCACCAGGACCTTGCCTTTGAGATTGGGCTGCCGCGGGTTCCAGTTGATGTCGAAGAACCGCCGATAGTTGATCTCGTCCGCCGCCACCCGCCAGAAGGCGAGGCGGTAGGCCTGCTGCTCGAGCAGGTCGTGCAGCGGCCTGAAGCTCTCCGGGTTCCCCGGCTGGGCTTGGTATTGCCCGGCGGCGACGTCTTCGATCTGGCGCAGATGCATTGGATCGGCCTGG
>DATFDU010000549.1:0-7139 GCA_035251915.1 Dongiaceae bacterium
CGCTCGATCTGCGAGAGCGCGGCATCCAACGCCTTGTTCTTGTCCATATCGTCCTTGTCGGCCAATTTCACGACATTCAGTGACATCGCTACCCCCACTTAGATCATATCGAAAGGACTGCCAAATCTTCCGCAGCCGGGCCGTCATGGCGTTGGTGCGTGGGGCCGAAGATACACGTTTTGTTCTGGTTGTAAAGAAAATAGATCAGAACGAGAACATTTGCTTATAAACTATTATATTTCAGTAAGTTAGTTCACTGCCCGCTTGCGCTCGGCATGCGGCTCGAGCACTTCCTTCACCTTGGCGGCGAGCTGCTTCAGGGTGAAGGGCTTCAAGAGGAAGTTCACCTCCTCGCCGGCGTCGATTCGGCGGCGGAACGCGTCCTCGGCATAGCCGGAGATGAAGATGACCGGCAGGTCGGCGCGGCGCGTGCGCACCTCTTTCACCATCGTCGGCCCGTCGATGCGCGGCATGACGACGTCGCTGATGATGAGGTCGATTTCCGCGAGATGCTCGCCGACGATCTCGAGCGCCGCTTCGCCGGAGCGCGCCTCCAGCACCTGATAGCCCTTGTTGCGCAGGGCGCGCGCGCTGAACAGGCGCACCGCGTCCTCGTCCTCGACCAGCAGGATGGTGCCGATGCCGGTCAAATCGCGCGCCGCTTCTTCCTTGCCGTCGATGCGCTGCACGCTGCCCGCTTCGGCCTGGTGCTCCGGCAGGTAGATGCGGAAGGTCGCGCCCTCGTCCACCACGCTGTCGACGAACACGTAGCCGCCGGTCTGGCGCACGATGCCGTAGACCGTGGAAAGGCCGAGGCCGGTGCCCGAGCCGACCGATTTGGTCGAGAAGAACGGCTCGAAGATGCGGTCCATGATCTCGGGCGGGATGCCGGTGCCGGTGTCGCCGATCTCGATCATCACGTATCGGCCGGGCGGCATCACTTCGGCGCCGCGCTGGATCGGGTCCTTGGTCACGGCATTCTCGGTCTTGATGCGCAGGCGCCCGCCGTTCGGCATGGCATCGCGCGCGTTGACCGCAAGGTTGATGATGACCTGCTCCAGCTGGCCCTGGTCGACGCGCACCGGCGAGAGATCGCGGCCGTGCACCATCCCGAGCTCGATGTTCTCGCCGATCAGCCGGCGCAGCAGGTGCGAGACCTCCGCCAGCACGTCCGTCACCTGCAGCACGCGCGGCTGCAGGGTCTGCTGGCGCGAGAAGGCCAGCAGCTGGCGCACCAGGTTGGCCGCGCGGTTGGCGTTCTGTTTGATCTGCATGATGTCGGCGAACGACTGGTCGCCGGCGCGGTGGCGCAGCAGCAGCAGGTCGCAGAAGCCGATCATCGCGGTCAGCAGGTTGTTGAAGTCGTGGGCGATGCCGCCGGCCAGCAGGCCGACCGCCTGCATCTTCTGCGACTGCGCGAACTGCGCCTCCAGGCGCTTCTGCTCGGTGGTGTCGATCAAGTGCAGGATGAAGCCGACGGTGTGGCCCTTGTCCTCGCGCCGCGAGGCGTAGACCACGACGCTGGCCTGGCGCTTGCCCTTGAGGCGGACGGTGATGGGCAGCGCGGCGCGGCCCAGCTCGGCCACCCGACGCAGATGCTCCTCTGCCAGGGGCAGATCCTCGTTCGCAACCAGGGCGCCGAGGCCGGCGCCCGCCGGCACCGCCTCGCCGAACAGGTTGGTGAAGGCGGAGTTCAGCTGTTCGACTTTCTTGTCGGCATCGATCAGCAGGATGCTGGTCGGCGCTTCCTCGAAGAAGCGCTGGAAATACTGCTCCGAAGCCTGCAGCGCGCGCTCGAACTCGCGCTCGCGCGTCAAGTCGTGGACGATGGATCGCGTGCGGATGCCGGCCTTGCCGGTGGGATCGACGCCCTGCACGTTGACCACGTCCTGCCGCACATAGACCAGCAGCTTGCGGCCGTTCGGTCCCATCAGGGTGACTTCGCCGCTGCGCGACGACGGATCGGCGAACGGCGCGAACGCCGGGATCGAGTCCGGCGGCCGTGGATAGACCAGGTCATGCAGGCGGAGCTGGTGCTGCGCCTCGACCTCGACATCGAGGCCGAGCCAATGCGCCAGCGTCGAATTGACGAACAGGAAGCGTCCGGACTCGTCCACCGAGTAGAACCCGACAGGCGCGTTCTCGATCAGGTCGGCGAACTTCTCATGGTCGGAGCGGATGTACTCCTCGATCTCGCGCTGGGTCGTGATGACCTCGACGCCCCAGGACATATGGTCGCCGAACCGGGTCAGCCGGTTGGCGAACACCGCCAGGATCTCGCGCTTGCCCTCGGCGTTGAGGATGGCGACGTCGCCGTGCGCCTCGCCGCGCTCGTCCAGCGCATGCTCGATGCGCTCGATCGAGGCGCGGGCGGTGGCATCGAACGCGCGCCGCTCCAGGATGACGTTCAAGGGCAGCGGCTCGTCCCCGAACAGGCGGCGGAAGGCGCTGTTGGCGAACTTGACCGCCCCGGTGCGGTCGACCACCTGGCGGCCCTGGTGGGTGGCGTTCAGGCTGGCTTCCAGAAGGTCGGCGATATAACGGCGGCGCCACGCGATCAGCGCCAGCGCCAGGGCCAGCACCGAGATCGCGACCAGCAGGCCGATCTCCCAAGACCAGGTCATACCCTGGCATCCCTTTTCCGCGCCGCGCCCGTCTCTACCACGCTTGGCGCAACACCTGCTCCGCTAAAGCGGTGCATGAACAACGACCCCCATCCCCAACCCGTTCCATCATAACCGTAAGCGGGCACGCTTTTACAAGAGGTTACAGCCGCCGTCGCTTCAGCTTGAAGATATAGCTGATGACTTCCGCCACCGCCTTGTAGAACTCCGGCGTCACTTCCTGGTCGACATCCACGGCCGCGAACAGGCCGCGCGCCAAAGGCGGGTTCTCGACGATCGGGATGCCATGCTCCTTGGCGATTTCCCGGATCTTCTGCGCCACCTTGTCGACGCCCTTGGCCATCATCTTGGGCGCGGCCATGCTGTCCGGATCGTATTTCAGCGCTACGGCGTAGTGGGTCGGGTTGGTGACAACCACGTCGGATTGCGGCACCTGGGCCATCATGCGCCGGCGGGTGCGTTCCATGCGCAGCTGGCGCAGGCGGCCCTTGACCAGCGGGTCGCCCTCGGTCTCCTTGAACTCGTCCTTGATCTCCTGGCGCGACATGCGCATCTCGCGCATGTGCTGCAGGCGCTGGTAGATGACGTCGATGGCGGCAATAGCGGCGACGATCGCGACCACCCCGATCAGCAGCTTGGCCAGCAGCGCCTTGGTCTCGCCCAGCAGCTGCACCATCTCCATGCCGATCAGCTTGTTGAGATAGGCCACCTCCGGCACGATCAGGAACGTGGCGACCGCAGCCACCACCGCGATCTTCAGCAGCCCGCGCACGAATTCCGCCAGCGAGCGCGAGGAGAACATGCGCTTCAGGCCGGCGAGCGGCGAGATCTTGTCCAGCTTGGGCGTGATGCCGTCGGCCGAGAACACCAGGCCGAACTGCAGGTAGCTCGCGCCGATCGCTGCGATGACGGCCAGCACCAGCGGGACCACGCCGGCCAGCAGCAGGACACCGAGCAGCTTCCAGCCGAGCGAAACCAGGTGCTCGAAGTCCGCCGGCACCATGTCGGGCGATTCGATGAAGGGCATCGTCGCCTGGTAGATCGCACCCGCCGCCGTCCCGCCGAACAGCAGGATCGACAGCGAGAACACGCCCAGCATCAGCAGGTTGTTGACTTCGCGGGAGTTGGCGACCTGGCCGCGCTTGCGCGCTTCGTCAAGCCGCCGACTGGTCGGGTCTTCGGTTTTTTGTGAGTCGTCCTGCTCTTCGGCCATCGCCTAGCCGCCACCCAGGAACACGGACATGCGTTCCTCGTAGGAGGAGAGGAAGTAGAGCATCATGCTGGTGAGGGCGACCGCCAGCAGCGCGAATCCGGCCAGCAGCTGCATCGGCATCGCGATGAAGAATACCTGCAGCGTCGGCATCAGGCGCGCCAGCAGGCCGAGCGCCACCGCGAACACGATGCCGTAGACCAGGAACGGCGCGGTCATGGCGATCGCGACGGCAAAGCTGTCGGCGACGATGCGCGATGCATGGTTCGCGACGTCGCCCATCGGCGGCACCTCGCCGGCGGGGAAGATGGCATAGGTGCCCGCAAGGCCCTTCAGGGTCATGTGATCGAGGCCGGTGGCGAAGATCAGCACCACGGTCAGGGCCAGCAGGAAGTTGCCGGTGATGGCCGCCTGTTGCTGGGTGGTCGGGTCGGCGACCAGGGCGCTGGCGAGGCCGATCTGCAAGGCGACCACGCTGCCGGCGGATTGCACGCCGAGCAGGATGATGCGCGCGAGCATGCCGAAGAACAGGCCGATGCCGATCTCCACCACCAGCAGGGCGGCGAACTCGCTCATGGCTGCCGGCATGGCGGGCAGGCTGTTCGCGATCATCGGCATCAAGGCAAAACTGACGGTCAGCGCGAAGATCAGGCGGACGCGAGGTGGAACATAGGCCTCGCCGAAGCCGGGCAGCAGCATGATGGCGCTGCCGAGCCGCGCGAACACCAGGAAGAACTGGAACAGGTTGAGGCTGACCAGCTGCTCCAGGCTCATCCTATCGCCTGCTGCATGATCCGCTCGGTGAAGTCGGTGAGCGTATGGAGCATGAACGGCGCCAGCAGGAGCATCGCGATGAAGACCACGATGATCTTCGGCACGAAGGTCAAGGTGACTTCCTGGATCTGGGTCAACGCCTGGAACAACGAGATGACGAGGCCGATGAGCAGCGCGATCAGCATCAGCGGCGCGCCGAGTTTCAACGTCACGATGACCGCGTCGCGGCCGACCTCGAGGAGAACTGCCTCATCCATGCACGAATGCCCTGTACCAACTCGCCGCCCTTAGATGGGCATGCGCAACACTTCTTGATAGGCCGAGATCACGCGGTCGCGTACCGCGGTCACGGTCTGCACCGTCAGCTCGGCGGCCGTCACCGCATTCACCACCTGCTGGAGGTCGGCCGTGCCTTCGACCGCCTGCAGCGACGCCTTCTCGGCGCCCTTGGTGGTTTCGACCGCGGTCTTGGCGAGCTCCTGCAGGACTTGCGAGAAACCCGGCCCGGCCTGCTCGCGCGATTCGATGCCCGGCGCGCCCATGCGCTTGAGGGCCGCGTTGTAGGCGGCAACCGCGTTGCCGGCGCCCCCGACGATTCCTGTGGTCATGGCTCAGGCCCCTCCTAGCGGATCAGGTCGATGGTGCGCTGAAGCATCGAGCGCGCCACCTCGATGGCCCGCAGATTCGCTTCGTACGAGCGCTGCGCTTCGCGCATGTCGCTCATTTCGATGAGGCTGTTGACGTTCGGCAGCTTCACATAGCCCTTAGTGTCGGCTGCGGGGTTGCCCGGATCGTACTTCATGCGGAAGTCGCTGGGGTCCTCGCCGACCTTGCCGGCCTGCACGGTTTCCATCCCGAGCTCGCGGTCGAGCTGGTTCTTGAAGCTGATGGTCTTGCGGCGATAGGGGTCGCCGCCCGGCAGCTCCGAAACCGAGTCCGCATTGGCGAGGTTCTCCGCCACCACCCGCAGGCGCTGACCCTGGGCGCGCATGCCGGCGGCGGAGATCATCAGGCTTTCCATCAGGTCCATCGGTCACCTCCTGGCGACGACTGCGTTCAAAGCGCGCGATTACGCGCCGCGGCCCAAGGCCATCTTGAAAAGGTCGACGTGCTTGCGATAAAGATTGGTCATGAGCTGGTAGGAGTGCTGGGCATCGGCCAGCTTCACCATCTGCTCTTCCAGCACCACGGCGTTGCCGACCGGCGCGGTCTCATATTGCTTCTTGGTCTTCTGATCCTCGATCGATGCGCCCTGCGGGCTTGTCCCGCCTAAATGCATCGCATTGGTGCGTGCCTGCGCGATCGGTGCAATCTGGTTGAGATGATCGACGAACTTCAGCGCCTTCATGTCGTGCGGCACGAAGTCCGGTGTGTCGGCGTTGGCGATGTTCTGCGCCAGCACTTCCTGGCGCGCGCCGAGCCAGCCCATACGCTCGCTCATGCGCTGGAACAGTTTCAGCTGGAATAGATCCATCTATCCGACGCTTTCCTGACGCTGCGATCGATGCCGCCATAGCCGGTGGTCCGGCGCTTTGGAAACGCATCCTGCGGGCAACTCATTAACACCCGCTTAATTTGCTAAAATGCCACCTAAATTCGTACGAAATGTCGCGCGCCTTCGTCGTTTAATCGTTCATTAAGCATGATCGTCCAGAGTTTCCCTGGATTTTCACGAGGATGAGCGCTCCGGCAATGGCCGACCGCAAGGACGAAATCGGCCCCAGGCACACCAGATGGAGCCGTCCGGACTCAACCGCCGGAGGCCAGGGGACGCGCACGCCGATCGCCATCGCGCTGGATGCCAAGAGCCGCGACGGATCGTTGCGCCCCAAGTCGCCGCGGGTGGTGGCGACCGGCCGCGGCGCGATCGCGGAGCAGATCCTGGCGATCGCGTTCGAGAAGGGCGTGCCGGTGCGCGAGGATTCCGACCTCGCCCAGATCCTGGCCGCGGTCGAGCTGGATTCCGAGATCCCGATCGATGCCCTGGCGGCGGTGGCGGAGATCCTGTCCTACGTCTATCGCGCCAACCGGACCTGGAGCGGTGACGAGACCAACAGCGATGGAGCTGAACCATGACGGCAGCCCTGGCGAACGACGACGCACTCAATGAGTCGGCTCTTGGCGGCAGCATCGCCGATCTGCACCGCGAAATCGTGGCTGCGGTCGATTCCGCCAACGAGGGTCAGCTGATCGACCTCGAGGTGATCGCACTGCGCATCACCGTGCTGTGCGACGCCCTCGGCGGCGCGGGCAAGGATGCGGCCGCCGCCTGGGCCAAGGAATTGCGCGACCTCAGCACAGCGCTGGCGGTCCTCGACACCATCCTGCGCAAGCAGAACGTCCATGTGCAGCTCAACATCGAGCATCTGCGCAAGCACATCATGCCCATTGAATAGGCTCACATAAGCTCCAATGGATTTCGATCTTTACTTCAGGTTCGCCCTGGCGCTCGTCCTGGTTCTGGGGCTCATCGCCCTGCTCGCCTGGATGCTGCGCCGCTTCGGCATGGGCATGAAGATGAGCAAGGGGCG
>DATFDU010000550.1:0-6972 GCA_035251915.1 Dongiaceae bacterium
ATGCGCACGTTCCTGGCATCGATCGGCGCGAACGCCTCCTTCTCGCGCGTCAGCGTGTTGTAGAGGTGGATGGTCACGCCGTCTCTCCCTTCAGGCGCTTCAGCGCGCGGTCGCGGCCGATCAGCGGCAGCAGCAGCTTCAACTCAGGCCCATGGTCCGATGCGGTCAGCGCCTGGCGCAGGGGCATGAACAGCTCCTTGCCCTTGCGGCCGGTGGCGTTCTTCACCGCGTTGGTCCAGGCGCTCCAGGTCTCGGCATTCCATGGCTCCGGCGGCAGCAGCTCCGCCGCCTTGGCGGCAAACGCGCTGTCTGCAATGGCAGGCGTCACCGGCCCCTTCACCACCGACTGCCACACCGCCACGTCCTCGACCTTCTCGACATTGGCGCGCGCCGCATCCCACACCGCAGCGTCGACATCGCCAAGGCCGAGGGCGGCGAGATGCTGACGCGCCTCCTCGAACGGCAGATGATGCAGCAGCCGCGCGTTGAGGTGCTTCAGCTCCTCTGGATCGAAGCGCGGCGACGACTTGCCGAACTTGGAAAGCTCGTGAGCCGGCACCAGCTCGTCCAGCGCGCGCACCGGCACAACCGGATCGCCGGTGCCGATCCGCGCCAGGTAGGCGTTGATCGCCATCGGCTCCAGTCCGGCTTCGCGCATCTGGCCGATCGACAATGAGCCGAGCCGCTTGGATAGTCCCTCGCCCGCCGCATCCACCAGCAGCGGCAGATGCGCGAACTCCGGCGCCTTCGCGCCGAGCGCCTCGAAGATCTGGATCTGCGTCGCGGTGTTGGTGACGTGGTCGTTGCCGCGGATCACCTGGGTGATGCCGAACGCGATGTCGTCCACCACCGAGGTGAAGGTGTAGAGATAGCTGCCGTTCTCACGCACCAGCACCGGGTCGGACTGGCTGGTCTCGTCGACATGCTGGGCCCCGCGCACCAGATCGGCCCAGGCGACATCGCGCGGCTCCAGCTTGAAGCGCCAATGCGGCTTCACGCCCTCCCCTTCCAGCCTGGCGCGATCGGCGTCGGTCAGCTTCAGCGCGGCGCGGTCATAGATCGGCGGCCTGCCCTGGCTCAGCTGCACCTTGCGCTTGAGGCCCAGCTCCTCGGCGCTCTCGTAGCAGGGATAGAGACGGCCGGCGGCGCGCAGCTTGTCGGCGGCGGCGTCATAGATGGCGATGCGAACCGACTGGCGGTCGAACAGGTTCCAGTTCAGGCCGAGCCATTCCAGGTCGGCCTTGATCCCGTTCGCGAAGTCTTCGGTGGAGCGTTCCCGGTCAGTGTCGTCGAGGCGCAGCAGGAACTCGCCGCCTGCCTTCCTGGCGAACAGCCAGTTATGCAGAGCGATGTAGATGTTGCCGACGTGCAGCCTTCCCGTCGGCGACGGGGCGAAGCGAACGCGTACAGCCATCTTGCGCACCGAACTCCATCATCAACCTTTGGCCTTGAAGCCGTTGGTGATCGGGTAGCGCCGGTCGCGACCGAAGGCCCGTGACGAGATCTTGACCCCCGGCGGCGCCTGGCGGCGCTTGTATTCCGCCAAGTCCAGCATGCGCCAAACCCGAACGATCGTCGCCCGGTCATAGCCTTTGGCGGCTATCTCGTCCACCGTCATTTCGCGTTCCACCAGGCATTCCAGGATGCCGTCCAGCACGTGGTAGGGCGGCAGGGAATCCTGGTCGGTCTGGTTGGGCTTGAGCTCGGCGGATGGCGGCTTGGTGATGACCCGATCCGGCATGACCATCCCCTTTGGGCCGAGGGCGTCCAGCGGGTGGTGGGCATTGCGCCAGCGGCTGAGCGCGAACACCGTCATCTTGTAGATGTCCTTCAGCACCGAATAGCCGCCGCACATGTCGCCGTAGAGCGTGGCATAGCCGACCGACATCTCCGACTTGTTGCCGGTGGTGACCAGCATGTGGCCGAACTTGTTGGAGAGCGCCATCAAGGTGAGCCCGCGGGCGCGGCTCTGGATGTTCTCCTCGGTGGTGTCCGCGTTCTGGCCCTTGAAGGCCGGCGCCAGCATATGCGCGAAGGCTTTCATCGCCGGCTCGATCGACACCACCTCATAGGAGATGCCGAGCGCCTTGGCGCAGGCCTCGGCATCCTCGAAGCTGTCGCGGCTGGTGTAGGGCGACGGCATCATCACCGCGCGCACCTTGTCGGCGCCGAGCGCATCGACCGCGACGGCGGCGGTGAGCGCGGAATCGATGCCGCCGCTGAGCCCGAGGATCACGCCAGGGAAGCGGTTCTTGGTCACGTAGTCTTTGAGGCCCAGCATCATCGCCTGGTACGTTTTTTCCAGCAGCGAGAATTCCGGAGCGATATGGCCAGGATCGCAGCTCCAGCCCTCGTTGGTGCGGCGCCAGTGCGTCAGCTCGATCGCCTCGCGGAACATCGGCAGCTGGGCCTTGATCTGCTGCCCGCGATCCAGCACGAACGAGCCGCCGTCAAACACCAGCTCGTCCTGACCGCCCACCTGGTTCACATACACCAGCGGCAGCTGCGTCTCGGTCTGGCGCGCGACCGCGATGTTCATGCGCACGTCCATCTTGTCGATCTCGAACGGGCTGCCGTTCGGCACCAGCAGGATCTCCGCGCCGGATTCGGCGAGGCAGTCGGTCACGTTGTCGAACCAGATGTCCTCGCAGATCGGCAGGCCGAGGCGCACGCCCTTGAAGCTCACCGGGCCCTGCAGCGGTCCCGGCTGGAACACCCGCTTCTCGTCGAACACGCCGTAGTTCGGGAGCTCGTATTTGAAGCGGCTGGCGGCGATCTTGCCCTCAGCTAGCAGGAACAGGCCATTGTGCAGCTTGTCGCCCTCGACCCACGGCGATCCCACCAGCATCGCCGGGCCGCCGTCGCCGGTGTCGGCCGCCAGCTCCTGGAGCGCGGACTTGCAGGCCTGCTGGAACGCCGGCTTCAGCACCAGGTCTTCCGGCGGATAGCCCGACATCACCAGCTCCGTCGTCAGCACCAGGTCCGCCCCCTTCGTCGCCGCTGCGGCGCGCGCCTGGCGCAGCAGGGCGAGGTTGCCGGCGACGTCGCCGACCGTGGGATTGAGCTGGGCCAGCGCGATCTTGAGTTCGTGGGTCATGGGGCTCTGAGGAAGGTGGGTCTCGCTGATTCGAGATTATGGGGCATTCGGCCCGACTGCAAACCTGTCGTGGGCGCATGCTTGGCCAGCATTCCACGCATTTGCCAAGGCATCACGGCCATGTTTCCCTATCAAGGCTTGGAGCGGCAACGGGTTCCACCGCTGCGTTGGAGGGATGTGATGTCTCGATACGTTCTGGCGCTCACGCTCGCGCTGGCAGCGCTCACCGGTCCGGCGGCCGCGCAGGATGATATCGCCGCGCCGACGCCGATCGCCGCGCCGCTCAGCCAGCGCTTCGTGCTGATCGTGCTGGATCAAGCCGACCGCGACCTGACCAAGGGGGATTCGAGGATCAACATGATGTTCGACACCCAGACCGGCCGCTCCTGGATCCTGGAGTATTCCCGCAAGCCGAACAGCAATGAACAGGGCTACGTCTGGGTCGAAGTGCCGTACGCCAAGCCGCCGACGAATTGAGATTGGAACCGTTGTGACGCCTATTCAGGCATTCGCTCTCACCACTACTCCGCCGTCATCCCGGCCTTGAGCCGGAACCCTATTCCGCAGTCGCACGAACAGTTGACCCATGGATCCCGGCTCAAAGCCGGGATGAGGGGAGGAGAAGCGGTGACACCGAGAGAACGCATCCACACCACCCGTCCCATCACCCTCGCCATCGGCGGCGCGATCGCATTGGCAAGCGCGATGGGCATCGGGCGGTTTGCCTATACGCCGATCCTGCCGGAGATGGTGGCGGCGCTGCATCTCAGCGCCAGCGAGGCGGGCCTGATCGCCTCGGCGAATTTCGCCGGCTATCTGGGCGGCGCGCTGGTCGCGGCGGCGCACTTCTTCGCACCGCGCCGGCGCGGCTGGATGCTGGCCGCGCTGCTGGTGAGTGCGCTGACCACCGGCGCGATGGCCGCCGGCTCCTCGCTCGTGCTCTTCGTGCTGCTGCGCTTTCTCGGCGGGTTCGCCAGCGCCTTTGCGCTGGTGTTCACCTCGTCGCTGGTGCTGGACCGGCTGTCGGAAACCGGCCGCGGCCACATGGCCGGGCATCAGTTCGCGGGTGTCGGCGCCGGCATCGCGATCTCCGCCGTGCTGGTGGCGCTCCTGGCCGCGCAGCATGTGGCGTGGCAGTGGCAATGGCTGGCGTGCGCGGCGCTGTCGGCCCTGGCGCTGGCGGCCGTCGCGTTCCTCATCCCGCCCCGCCCGCACACGGCGGCGTCCAGCGGTGGCAGCAACGGCGCCACGCTCGGTCCTCCGCTCGCGGCGCTGATCGTCGCCTATGGGTTGTTCGGCTTCGGCTACGTGATCACCGCGACCTTCCTGGTCCAGCTGGTGCGGACCAACCCGGCGATCATGCCGCTCGAGCCCTATGTCTGGCTGATCGTCGGCCTCGCCGCCGTGCCGTCGGTGCCGCTGTGGACCTTGGTTGGCCGGCGCTTCGGCACGGGCGAGGCTTATGCCATCGCCAGTGTCGTGCTGGCGGCGGGCGTGCTGGCGAGCGTGCTGTGGATCGCGCCGGCCGGCGCGATCCTCGCCTCGATCCTGCTGGGCAGCACCACCATCGGCATCACGGTCATGGGGCTGGTCGGCGCGCGGCGCCTCGCCGCCGGCGCGGCCTCGCGCATCATCGGCCTGATGACCGCGTCGTTCGGGCTCGGCCAGATCATCGGGCCGATCTTCGCCGGCTGGGTGCACGACCTGACCGGCACGTTCCTGCTGCCTTCAGTGGCCGCAGCGGGCGCGCTGATTCTGGCCGCGCTGCTGGTCTGGCGCTTCAGCGCCGCAGCTCTCCGCCACGCCTGAGCTACCGCAGATGCACCACCTGCTGCTCGCGCAACATGGAGGGCGGCATCGGAAGGTCCTGAACGTTTGATCAGGCTTGCGCCAAGCGCCGAGAATCTTCGGCGGCTTCCGACAACAGCCAGTCGCGGAACGCGCTGATCTTCGGCAGGTCGGCATTCGCCTTCGGGCAGACGATCCAATAGGCGTATGGCACCTTCAGCCCGAAAGCGAAAGGTCGGACAAGCCGGCCGGCCAGCAGGTCCCACGCGCAGAGCGCCGATCGGGCCAAAGCGACGCCCTGCCCGCCAATCGCCGCATCGATCGCCATGCTGCGCTCGCTGAAAACGGGGCCGCGCGTGACGTCGATCCCGGTGATGCCGGCGGCTTCGAGCCATCGCGTCCAATCCTGTGGTCCTTCCAGATGGAGCAGCGTGTGATGAGCGAGATCCGCTGGTACGACGATGGCTCTCCGTCCCTTGATCAGGCTTGGACTACAGACCGGGAACAGCTCCTCGACACACAGCCGCGTGACATGCAGCCCCGGCCAGCGCCCATCCCCATGGCGGATGGCAACGTCGACATCCTGACCCGCGAAATCGACATGCTCCTTGACGGCGCCGACACGCAAATCGATCTCCGGATGGGCCTGCGCGAAGCCGCCAAGCCGATGCACCAGCCACTTGGCCGCGAAATTGGGCGACGTGGTCACGGTCAGGATGCCGGACTTGCGCCGCTGCAGCAGCCGCTCGGTGCCAGCGGCGAGCCGGTCGAAAGCGTCGCGCACCACCTCCAGATAAGTTCGGCCGGCCTCGGTGATCACAAGCCGCTGCCGTTCCCGGTCGAACAGGCGCAATCCCAGTTCCGCTTCCAGTGCCTTCACCTGATGACTGACGGCGCCTTGAGTCACGTTCAGCTCGTGCGCCGCCTTGGTAAAGCTCTCATGCCGCGCGGCGGCCTCGAAAGCCTTGAGCGCATTGAGCCCGGGAAGCCGGCGCATGGAGGCCCTCATGGTCATTAGAAAAACTAGGGCATGCTAGAGGAAGCATGCTTTGCGGGCAATGCCAGTATGGCCTTATTAGAAGGCTCCCCAGCAAACGCTCGCATGAGGAGTATGAAGAATGTTAAGGAACTCGCCCGCTGCTTCGGTCGCCGCCGCGACCCGGCCTATCGAAACCCGTCGATTGCGGCACGTCCTGTCCATAGCCAATTGCTGGCTTGAGCGTCGCCGCAGCCGTCAGGCCCTCGGCCAGCTTGACGACCGCCAGCTGCTCGACATCGGGCTCACGCCGTCGCAAGCGATTGCGGAAAGCGCGATGCCATTCTGGAGGCCGTTCATCCGGCTGCAGAAGAAATGAAGCGCGGTACCGGTCTACTTCCGGAACAGGAACTCGCGGCCGATCTTCACGCGCTTCACGCCGTTGTATTCGATGATGTCGGCGGTGGCGTAGGTTTCGGTCCAGCGCTGCGGCAGGAAGGAGCCGGTGCCGACGATGTCGATCGGCGCGTTGGCTTCGGCCATCACCTTGCACTTCGCGGGATCGAATCCGGAGGAGACGACGATCTTCACCTTCTGAAAGCCCTCGCGGTTGAGCGCCTCGCGCAGGTGCCAGACGGCGGCGGCGGAGACGCCGGCGCCGACCAGGTGACGCAGCTCGGTCTCGTTGCGGTAGCCGCGGATGGCGTCGGGCACGTTGCGGTCCAGCACCGCGTACGAGGCCGAGGGATCGAGCCCTTCGATGAAGCGGCTGCCGGGCGTGTCGATGCGCACTGCGAGCTTGCCCTGCGATGCAAGGTGTGCGAAGCGGCGCGCCACCGTCAGCGCGTCGGTCACCTCGCGGCCGAAATAATCGACCAGCACGGTCATCGGCTGGTCGGGGAATGTCTCGTGGAACATCTCGGCCGCGCGCTGGGTCGAGCCGGCATAGCCGATCAGCGCGTGGGGCATGGTGCCCATGGCCTGCTCCTGGCCGAAATAGTGCGCGGTCGCGTGGGTGGCGTTGCCGATGAAGCCGACGGCGCTGACCTTGCGGCGCGCGCGGTTGGAGCCGACGCTGGCGGCGTAGGCCATGATCTCTTCCATCTCCAGG
>DATFDU010000551.1:0-2250 GCA_035251915.1 Dongiaceae bacterium
TCTCGAAGAAATCGATGAAGCAGCCGAGGATGAAGACGAGCAGGTTGACTGCAACCAGGAAGCCCCACATCCCACCGGGCAGGGCGGTGAACAGCTCCTCCACCCAGATATGGCCGTTGATGCCATAGAAGGTGAGCGAGAAGATGCGCGAGCCGATCAGGATGAACATCACGAAGCAGGCGAGGCGCGTGGTCGCCTCCAGCGCGTCGCTCATGGTCTTGAAATCGAGCCGGCGCTTGGCGAAGGCGAGGACCAGCGCGCCGGTCGCGCCCATCGCGCCGCCCTCCGTCGGCGTCGCGATGCCGAGGAAGATGGTGCCGAGCACCAGGAAGATCAGCGCCAGCGGCGGAATGAGGACGATGACCACCTGCTGCGCCAGGCGCGATAGCACGCCGGTGCCCAGCAGCTTGTCCAGCACCGCGGCGAAATAGACGATCGCAACGGCGAACGTCGCCGCCCAGATCGCGGCGCCGTTCTCGATCCGGTCCTGCAGCAGGTAGTTGGCCGCGAACGCAATGGCGACGCCGACCGCCAGCGCCACCACCAGCGACATGACGCCGCCGCCCAAGGTGCGCACCTCCGCCGGCAGCGCCGGCACTTTCGACGGACGGACGATGCTGACGGCAAATACGTAGAGGCAGTAGAGGCCGGTGAGAATGAGCCCTGGCACGAGCGCGCCGGCGTACATGTCGCCGACCGAACGGCCGAGCTGGTCGGCGAGGACGATCAGCACCAGCGATGGCGGGATGATCTGCGCCAGGGTGCCCGAGGCCGCGATGACGCCGGTCGCCAGCGGCCGGTCGTAGCCGTAGCGCAGCATGATCGGCAGCGAGATCAGGCCCATCGCGATGACCGAGGCCGCGACCACGCCGGTGGTCGCGGCCAGCAGCGCGCCGACCAGGATCACGGCATAGGCGAGGCCGCCGCGGACCGGGCCGAACAGCTGCCCGACCGTGTCCAGCAGATCCTCCGCCATGCCCGATTTCTCGAGGATGATGCCCATGAAGGTGAAGAACGGGATCGCCAGCAGCGTGTCGTTGCGCATCACGTCGAGAACGCGGATCGGCAGCGTCTGCAGCAGCGGCCAGGACAGGCGGATGTCGTTGGAATACGGCGAGAGCTCGACCGCGATCCAGAAGAACAGCAGGCCGTTCGCCGCCAGCGAAAAAGCGACCGGATAGCCCAGCAGCAGGAACCCGATCAGCGACAGGAACATGATCGGCGCAAGGTTGTGGGCGATGAGCTCGATCATTTCTGCGGACCTCCGGGCACGCCGAGGTCCTCGGGCGTGATGCCATGGGTCGGCGCGGGTTCCGGCTCCTTCAGCGCGCCGGTGAGAAAGCCGATGCGCTTGATGATCTCCGAGATCGCCTGGAACAGGAGGAGCGCGAAGCCGGCCAGGATGAACAGCTTCGAAGGCCAGATGATGAGGCCGCCGGCGTTGGTCGAAATCTCCTGGCTCTGGTACGATTCGATCACGAACGGAACGCCGAGCCAGATCATCACCAGCACCAGCGGCAGCAGCATCAGGATGTGGCAGAAGAGGTCGATCCACTGCCGGGTCCTCTCGGCAAGCCGGCCCGACACCACGTCGATCCGCACATGGCCGTTGCGCTGGAGCACGTAGGCGGCGGCCAGCATGAAGAGCGCGCCGTACAGGTACCATTGCAGTTCCAGCCAGGCGTTGGAGCTGATGTCGAACAGCTTGCGGATGATGGCGTTGATCGTGCTGACCAGGACGGCGGCGAGAATGAGCCAGCGGATGTGATGACCGATGAAGCCCGTCACCGCGTCGATGACGCGGCTGACAGCCAGAAGTGGTTGCACGGTGTTGATCCTCCCTGCGAGGAACCCCGTTCGCCGAGGCTTGATTAGGACCGCAGACTACGTGCAAACCTTCATGGATAACAAGGGTTTATGCCGGGTGAGGCGCGGCGTTTCTGCCCCGGGATCGAGCGACCGGCGCAAGATCGACATGTTGCCGGCAAGCGCTTGATAGTCTTGAAGATTCGGCGCGAAGCGAGGCTTGATGCCGCCCAGAGGGTCGAGTATGGTGCGGCTCCGGCCGGCATCCCAAGCACCCGTAGCTCAGCTGGATAGAGCGTTGCCCTCCGAAGGCAAAGGTCGTGAGTTCGAATCTCGCCGGGTGCGCCACCACTTGACGAATCTGGGCACCGCGGAGGCCCGCTTGTGCAGTAGGCGATCGCACAAGGTTGCCCTTCATGTGCGCACGCCCCTATCCGCAAACCC
>DATFDU010000552.1:0-11366 GCA_035251915.1 Dongiaceae bacterium
GTGCTGGCAGCTGCTGGGCGGCGCGGTCAACAATGCGATCACGCCGTACGCATCGTTGCTGCCGGAAGGCGACGATCTGGAGACCTACACGCGCATCCTGGTGGAGCGCGCCGTGAAGGCGAAGGACCTGGGTTTCCGTGCGGCGAAGCTGGAGATCTGCATCAAAGGGCCGTACTCGCACAATTCGCTGCAGATCGCCGACGACCGCGAATGCGCCAAGATCGTCGCTGCCTGCCGCAAGGCGGTGGGGCCGGAGATGACGCTGATGGTCGACGTCGCCTATGCCTGGGCCGACTGGAAGGAAGCCCTGCGCGCCATCGATATGTTCGCCGACCAGGACATCTACTTCATCGAGACGCCGCTGCCCTCCGACGATATCGAAGGCTACGCCAAGCTGGTGAAGGCATCGCCGGTGCGCGTGGCGGCCGGCGAGTGGCTCAATTCGCGCTTCGAGTTCCGCGAGCTGATGGATCGCGACGCGCTGGACGTGGTGCAGCCCGATGTCGGGCGTGTCGGTGGCCTGACCGAGGCGCGGCGCGTCACCATGGCGGCGCGGGACAAGGGGCTCGCGGTGGTGCCGCATTGCTGGAAATCGGCCATCGGCATTGCGGCGTCCGCCCATCTCGCCGCGGTGTCGCCGACCTGCACCTATATCGAGTTCCTGCCCCGCGAGCTGGCCGACTCCCGGCTGCGCAAGGATCTGTGCAGCGTCGAGCTGCCGGTGGTGGATGGCCGCATTCCGCTCCCGACCGCGCCGGGCCTCGGCGTCACCATCAATGAAGAAGCGCTTGTCAGCTACCGCGTGAAGTAAGGCAAAACATGAAAATCGAATCCGTTGATTTCTTCTATCTCTCGATGCCGGTCGTCACCGACGCCGGCGACGGCAGCCAGGATGCCCTGGTCGTGCGGGTGCGCGCGGGCGGCATCGACGCGTGGGGCGAATGCGAGGCCTCGCCGCTCACCTCAATCGCCTCGTTCGTCTGCCCGATGTCGCACGGCGCCTGCCGTCCGATCAGCGCCTCCGTGCTGGGCGAAGATGTCTCATCGCCCGCGGACATCGCACGCATCGCGGCCACCATCCAGTGGAACAGCATGGATCTGCTGCAGGCGGCGCACACCTGGTCGGGGGTCGAGATCGCGCTCTGGGATCTGCTCGGCAAGAAGCACGGCGAGCCGGTCTACAAGCTGCTCGGCTATGACCGCGCCTACCCGAAGACGCCCTATGCTTCGCAGCTGTTCGGCGACACGGCGCAGGAGACGCTCGAACTCTGCCGCGCCGCGCGCAATGCGGGGTTTCGTGCGGTCAAATGCGGCTGGGGGCCTTTCGGACGCGGCGCCTTGCAGGACGATGCGGATCAGCTCGCCGCGGCGCGCGAAGGACTCGGGCCGGACGGCATCCTGCTGATCGATGCCGGCCAGATCTGGAGCACGGATGTCGCCGCAGCTGAAGCGCGGTTGCCGCTGCTGGAAGGGGTCAAGGCGACCTGGCTGGAGGAGCCGTTCAACGGCAGCGCCTACGAAGCCTATGGCGCGCTGGCGAAGCGGCCGAGTCCGGTGAAGCTGGCGGGCGGCGAGGCGGCGCACAACATCTTCATGGCGAAGCACACCATCGATATCGGCAAGGTCGGCTTCATCCAGATCGATTGCGGACGCATCGGCGGCATTGGCCCGGCAAAGCAGGTGGCGGACTACGCGGTCGGGAAGGGCGTCACGTACGTGAACCACACTTTCACCTCCCACCTCGCGCTCTGCGCCTCGATCCAGCCGTATGCTGGATTGTCGGAGCACAAGATCTGCGAGTATCCCGTGAAGCCACAGCCGATGGCGTGGGAGATGTGCAAGACGCACATCGCACCCGACAAGAATGGGGAAATCCGCGTGCCGGAGACGCCGGGCCTCGGCATCGAGCCCGATCTTGCCGGGATGAAAAAATATCTGGTCGATGCCGAGATCAAGGTCGGCGGAAAAGTCCTGTACCGGACGCCCGCCTTGGTTTGATCAGGTCCGAGGTGCCTCCCTTGACGGGCCTTTGAGCAGCAGCCTAGAGTCATCCGGCATGTTAGAACATATTCCAGAATGCTGGAAAATGTTCGCATGGACAGCGGAGGCCACGACGTGGGGACGTGTCGATGGACTTGCTCACAGGCCAGGTTTGCATTGTCAGCGGCGCCGGGCAGGGGCTTGGGCGCTCAGTCGCGCTTGAGATGGCCTCCGAGGGCGGCAGCGTCATGCTGCTTGAGCGGAATCCGGCCACCCTGCGCGCTGTTGGCGCCGAGATCAAAGCAGCGGGCGGCGTAGCCCGGCTGTTCGAGCTCGACGTCACGGACTATGAGTCCTATCGCGCGGCGGTCGGCGACATCATCGAGGAATTCGGCAGGATCGATGTCCTCGTCAACAACGCGGCGATCAATCCGCCGTCCGCCACCATCCTCCAGGACACGCTCGAGGACTGGCGGCGCACAATCGCGATCAATCTCGAATCCGTCTACATGGGCTCGAAGCTGGTGGCGCCGCACATGGTCGAGCGCAACGACGGGCGGATCATCCACATCGCCTCGATCCAGGGCTTTGCGTCGAGCGGCGAGGTCGGCGCCTACAATGCGGCCAAGGGCGGGGTGATCGCTCTCACCAAGTCGATGGCGGTCGAGCTTGGACCCTACAACATCCTGGTCAACGCGGTGGCGCCGGGGTTCATGCTGACGCCGATGTCGATCGTCAATGGCGTCAACGAAACCGAGACGCCCGATTTCATCGAATGGTACGTGAAGAAGGGCAAAGTTCCGCTGCGCCGGACCGGCTATCCGGAAGACGTATCGGGCACGGTGATCTTTCTCGCATCGAAATACTGCCGCTACATGACCGGCCAGCTGCTGGTCGTCGATGGCGGCCTGATGAGCACGTTCTGAAGACACCAAGAACGATAACAAGGAGGCTAGGGAAGCGCGATGAAACGGAACTGGAGAGAAGGTTTCTCACGCCGCGAGCTGTTGAAGACAACGGCGGGACTGGGCGCCGGCGTGGCGCTGGGCGGTCTGTTGCCCGGCTCGGCACGGGCCGCAACGGAACTGAACATGTGGTGGTGGGGCGAGCAGGAACTGCCCGGGCTGCAAGCCTTCGTCGATGAAGCGGCCAAGAGCTACACCGCAGCGACCGTGAAGCCGATGCTGCAGGACACGGCGGTCGTGATCTCGCAGTTCCAGACGGCGGCGGCGGCCGGCGAGGCGCCTGACATCCAGTTCCTGTGGAACGGCATCTATCACATGGAAAGCGTATGGCTCGGATATCTGCAGCCGTTGAACGGCCTGGTCAGCGACGAGATCATCAAGGCCTCGAGCCCGACGCTGCTCAGCAATTTCGGCGGCAAGACCTACCGGCTCGGCTGGTATCCGCTGCCGATGATCTGGATCTACAACAAGGATCTCTATGACAAGGCGGGCCTTGACGCCGACAAGGCGCCGGCGACCTGGGACGAGTTTCTGGCCGCCTGCGAAAAGCTCAAATCCGCCGGCGTCGCGCCGGTCGGCGGCGGAATCCAGGACGGCTATTGGGGCGAGTGGTATTTCGGCCACGCGCTCGGCCAGAACGTCGACAGCGCCGGCGAAGTCATCGGCCTGTTCACCGGCGAGCGCGACTTCCGCGATCCCAAGTATCACGAGCATTGGGTGAAGCTGGAGGAGCTGAAGAAGGCCGGCTTCCTCAATCCCGAAATGTCGTCGACCGAGCTTTATCCGGGAATCGATCTGATTGTCGCGGGCAAGGTGGCGGCCGGCCTTTCGGTCGGCTCGCGCGTGCCTGCCGACAGCAAGGCGACCAAGGGCCGGATCGGGACCATGATCATGCCGGTCTATGGCAAGGGCAAGCTGGCGGGCCAGCCGATCTTCGATTCCCAGGGGCTTGGCATTCCCGCCAAGGCAAAGGATCCGAAGGCTGCGGCCGCGTTCCTCGAATATCTGCAGTCGCCGGAGCAACTGAAGGCGTTGCACGAAAAGACCGGCTGGATTCCGGCCAATACCGGTTTCGACATTTCGGTCATCGAGGATCAAGTGGTGCGCGACATGTGGCAGCGTTGGGGATTGTCGCCGAACATCCCCTATCTCTCGAACCTGGTGCCGGGGCAGTTCTACGAACAGGCGCTCCTGCCGAGCGCCCAGCAGGTGGTTGAAGGCAAGATCACCGGCGAGCAGGCCGGTGAGCTCGCCTACAACGTCGCCAAGGAATGGCGCGACTTCAACCCCGACATCGTCGAGAATTACAAGAAGTGGTCGGCCGATCTCGGCGGCTGATATCACGTCGGAGGGGGAGTCCAGACGCCAAAATTGCCTGGACTCCCCGCTCTCTGTTTGGAATGCGCCGATGACGACCGAACGCGCGCGGTAATGGCCGTGAACCAGACATCCAGGTTTGCGCCCTATCTTTACGTCGCTCCGCTGGTCGCCCTGCTGTTGTTCGTATTCGGCTATCCGCTGGTCCGCATCTTCGAGTTCAGTTTCAAGATGGTGCGGGGCATCGACGGCCCGTGGATCGGCCTGCGCAACTACGAGCTCGTCCTCAATCAACCGTTGTTCTGGGAATCCGTCCGGCACAACGTCATGCTGCTGGTGGCGGTGCCATTCATGGTCGCCTGGTCGCTGCTGATCGCGGTGGTGCTGTACGAGAGATTGAAGGGCTGGAAGCTCTACCGCGTCATCCTGTTCATGCCTTACATCCTCGCCATCCCGATCATCGCCGTCATCATGAAGAAGCTGTTCCAGTTCAATGGGCCGGTAAACGAGGTGCTGCGGTGGCTCAGTCTCGACTTGCTGGCGTTGGACTGGATCGGCTCGTCCGATGTCGCGTTGTGGACCGTGATGATGCTGATCATCTGGCGCGAATCCGCACTGGGGATCATCCTGTTCCTTGCCCGCATGTTGAGCCTGGATGAGTCGCTGATGGAGGCCGCGCGGCTGGACGGAGCGAACTGGTGGCAGCGGGTCTGGCACGTGATCGTGCCGCAGATGCGGGTCGTCATGGAATTCTACATCGTGACCAGCGTCATCACGATTCTATCCGCCGTGTTCGCGTATGTCTTCATGATCGGCGGCGGGCGTGGCGGCCCAGGAACATCGACCATGGTGGTCGAGCTCTACATCTTCAACGCACTGATCAGGACCAGCCTGCCCGGAATCGCCTCGGCGGTCTCCGTCATGCTGTTCCTGGTGTCGCTCTTGTTGATCGTGCCGCTGTTCGCCGCGCGGCGTCGCGCCAACGAACAAGAAACGGCTTGAGGACGGCATGGCGAGACGCGCGGACAAGACACGTGTGAGGCTCGATCAGGCGCTCAAGCATGCCATCCTGATCGTGGCGACTGTGATCGCGCTGGCGCCGACGGTGTTCATGATCCTGACCTCCGTCAAGTCCCAGGAGGAATACACCTTCAACAAGGTCGGCCTGCCCCAGAGCGCGGTGTTCGATCACTTCCGCAATGTTCTGTTCGAGAGCGATTTCGTCGGCTGGATGGCGAACAGCATCATTCTCGCGGCCGGCGCCGTGGCCTTGAGTACTGTGGTTTCGTGCCTGGGCGCGTACGCCATCGCGAGAATGCAATTCCCAGGAAGGGGGCTTTTGTTCTCGATTAGCACGTCGCTGATGGCGATCCCGCCCGTGGTCATGATCGTTCCCCTGTTTGTGCTCTATACGCAACTGCGCCTGATCAGCACCTATGAGGGCGCAATCGTCATCTATGCGGGACTCATCACGCCGTTCTCGGTCTATCTGCTCGTCAGCTTCTTTCGCACCCTTCCGCGGGAGTTGTTCGAAGCGGCGCGGATCGACGGCGCCGGCGACCTGCTGATCCTGTTGAAGATCGTGATTCCCTTGTCGCTTCCGGCCCTGCTTACCTTGGTGGTGGTGAACGCGCTCTATGTCTGGAACGATCTGCTGATCGCCATCATCTTCCTGCAGGACGACGCCAAGCGGACGCTGATGGCGGGGATCAGCGTGTTCCAGGGCCGCTACAACGACCAGATCCCTTTGACCATGGCCGGAATGGTGTTCGCCAGCGCGCCGATGATCATCCTCTATCTCGCCTTCCAGAAGCACTACATCCAGGGCCTGATGGCGGGTTCGGTCAAATGAGCACCGATGTCGTGCTGGAAAGCGAGGCGTTGCGCGTCGTCGTCAGGCCGCGCGTCGGCGGCACGATCACGTCGATCCTTCACAAGCCGAGCGGCCTTTCAGTGCTGGGGACGGTGCCCTGGGATTCGGTCGATGCGCCGCTGGAATCAGGGGCCGCGCCCGATGAGCCGGTGTGGCTCACCCGATATACCGGCGGCTGGCCGCTCCTGTTCCCGAACGGGGGCAATGCCTGCTCGGTCGACGGCGTTTTCCACGGGTTTCACGGTGAAGCCTCCATCAGCCCGTGGGAAGCGGAAGCGACCGGTTCGTCCATCCGCCTCAACCGTCGCTTCACCTCAGTGCCGGTCCGGATGCAGAGGGAAATATCCGTCGACGATGACCTCCTCACGATCCGGGAATCGGCCGAGGTCGAGGGCAATGAGCCGGTGGCGGTGATGTGGGGGCATCATCCGACGTTCGGGTCTGACCTGCTCGCAGGCGCGTTCGAGATTCAATCGGGCGCCTGCAGCGTAGTAATCGACGAGGAGTACGATCCGCCGAGCAATCCTTTGCGGCCCGGCGCGACCGGAGCCTGGCCGATGGTCTCGGGGAAAGACGGGATGATCGACCTCAGGCGGCCTCTTGCGGGAAGTCCGGAAGCAGGGATGGCGACTCTGGCATACTTGCACAACTTCGAAAGCCCTTGGATATCCATCCGCCGGCTGGACAATGCCGTGGCTGCAACATTGTCATGGGACTCGAGCATCTTCCCGTGCCTCTGGTACTGGATCGAGATCGGCGGAACGCCCGATGCACCCTGGTCGGGCCGGGCGCGCTTGATCGGTCTTGAGCCCAGCACCACGCGCTTGGCCTATGGATTGGCCGAGGCCAAGCGGCGCGATGCCGGTGTACTGATGCTAGACGCAGGTTCTGTTCACTCCGCCGGCATTCGACTACATGTTCACAAGCCCTTGGGTGCGGTGCATGGCATAGACTCGGATGGGCGTGCCCATCCTTCTTGCGAATGACAGGGGATCGAAAGACGCAGGGGCGCCGCTGACGTCGGGCAGCGATGTCAGCTATTGTTAAGGATTCTCGGATGCCTGCCGCGGCTGGGAGAGGGGGCCGATTGCGCGGCCACGGTCATGGCGCGGGAGCCGGCGATGCCGGGCCCGGCTTCTGCACGATGCCCGCACCTTGTGCCTGATCGCCTGGTCGATGAGCGCCTAGTGGGTATCGACACGCGTGAGGATGTCGGCCAGGTCGAGGCGCCGATTGCGAAACATCGCCTCGGCATCGGAACACCAGTGCTGCCGGACCTGGAACGCTTTCGCCTTCGCAGGATCGACGTCGCACACCGCCGCAATGTGTGCATCGCGCGACTTGAGATGGGTCCAGGCATGCAGATGGTTTTGCGCGAAGAATCCGCAGCCGACGACGCCCAGCTCCATGCACCCGTCCCTTGTCCAGCGCCGCGTTGACTCACCACCGGCATGATGCGATAAAGAAAGTGGTCTGTCCACTTTCAAGGATGGTCCAAATCAAGCAAGCGGCTGGATCACAGCCTATCGTGGGAGGAGGGAGAGAATGCGCAATACGACCCGTCGCAGGATTCTTCAGGGCGCAGCCGGCCTCGCCGCCGCCAGCGCGCTGATGCCAAGTCCGCTCATCGCCGCCAACAATCCCTTGCAGATCGGCATCGTCGGCAAGGTGAAGATTCCCTGGTTCGACAACGTCGCCAAAGGCGTCGAGAAAGCCGGCGCCGATCTCGGCGTCAATGCCTCCATCATCAATCCGACGACCGACGATCCGGCCGAACAGGTGCGCGCGATCGAGGACCTGATTGCCAAGAAGGTCGATGTGATCGGCGTCATTCCGAACGACGCGAAGGCGGTCGAGCCGGTGCTGGGCCGCGCGCAGGCCGCCGGCATCAAGGTGGTGATGAACGAATCGCCGGGGCAGAAGAACGCCGACTGGGACGTGGAGCTGATCCAGGACCAGGCGTTCGGCGAGGCGCACCTCGAATCGTTCGCCGAGGCGATCGGCGGCGAAGGCAAATACGTCCTCTATGTCGGCGGCCTCACCGTCACGCTGCACAACCTGTGGGCCGACTACGCGGTGGAGCTGCAGAAGAAGAAGTATCCCAACATGCAGCAGATCGGCGACCGCTTCGGAGTCTCGAACAGCGTCGAGGACAGCTACAAGACCGCGGTCGACCAGATGCGGGCCAATCCGGACCTCAAGGGCTTCCTGATCTTCGGCGCCAACGGCCCGATCGGCGCCGGCCAGGCCGTGGCCGACCGCGACAAGATCGGCAAGGTCATCGTCGTCGGCCCCTTCATCCCGAGCCAGGGACAGAAGCTGATGAAGCAAGGCGCCATCACGCGCGGCTATCTGTGGAACCCGATCGATTCCGGTTATGCCCTGGTCGCCCTGGGCAAGGTGCTGGCATCGGGCGGCGAGATCAAGGACGGCATGGACCTGCCGGGCATGGGACCGTGCCAGGTCAATGCCGACACCCGCGTCATCCGCGCCAACAAGCAGATCGATCTCAATCCCCAGTCCATCGACGAGTGGGCTAAGATCATCTGATCCCGCTAGACTCCGGTTGCGCCGGGTGCGGCGCAACCGGCCGCGGGCCGCAACGCGAATCAACTCAGGCTCGAATGACGGTCGCTGCTTCCGCTCCAGAGGCTCGCACTGACTCGTTCCTGGCGCTTTCCGGCATCGGAAAGCGCTTCGGCGGAACGGTCGCACTCGATGCCATCGACTGGTCGGTCGAGCCGGGCGAGGTTCACTGCCTGGTGGGGGAGAACGGCTCCGGCAAATCGACCCTCATCAAGATCCTGGCCGGCGTCCATGCGCCCGACCCCGGCGGGACGATCACGATCGATGGCGTGGCCCATCAGAAATTGACGCCGCACCAGGCCAAGGCGCTCGGCATCCAGGTCATCTTTCAGGACCTGTCGCTGTTCCCCAACCTGACCGTGCTTGAGAACATTGCGATCGACCATGAGCTCGGAAGCGCGCTCAAGGCGCCGCCCCGCCGCGCCATGCGCGAGACCGCTGTGGCCGCGCTCGGACGGCTCGATGCGCACCTGCCGCTCGATGCGCCGGTCGGCAACCTGTCGGTCGCGCAACGCCAGATCGTTGCCATCTGTCGCGGTCTGGCTGCCAACGCGCGCCTGCTGTTCATGGACGAACCCACGGCGTCGCTGACGCGGCATGAGGTCGACCTGCTGTTGGCGACGGTGCGCAGGCTGAAGGCGCAGGGCGTCGCGATCGTGTTCGTCAGCCACCGCCTGGAGGAGGTGGTCGAGATCGCCGAGCGCGTGACCGTGCTGCGCGATGGGCGCAAGGTCGGGACGTATCCCGCATCCGAGATCGACGACCATCGCCTGGCCGAGCTGATGACGGGCCGCCGCATCGAGCACGCGGTGCGGGCGCGGCGCTTCGAAGCGCGCCAGCCGGTGCTGGAGCTCCGTAAGGCCGGTCGCGCCGGCGAGTTCGAAGACGTCAGCCTGTCCCTTCATGCCGGCGAGATCGTCGGTGTCACGGGGCTGCTGGGCGCCGGGCGCACCGAGCTGGCGCTCGCCCTGTTCGGCATGACGCCGCTGGAACGGGGCGAGATACTTCTGAATGGAACGCCGGTGCGGCTGCGCTCCAACCGGGACGCCGTCGCGCACGGTATCGCCTATGTGTCGGAGGATCGCCTCTCGCTCGGCCTCAATCTCCGGCAGTCGATCGCCGACAACATTTCCATCACCGTGCTCGACCAGCTGTCGGATCGGGCCGGCCTGGTTTCGCCCGGCGACCGAAGCGGCATGGCGCAGGGCTGGGTGGGCCGGCTCGACATCCGGACGGCCTCTGTCGACGCGGCGACGCAGACGCTGTCCGGCGGAAACCAGCAGCGCGTCGTCCTTGCGAAGTGGCTGGCGACCAGGCCCAAGGTGCTGATCCTCGACAGCCCGACCGTCGGGGTCGACATCCGCAACAAGCAGGGCATCTACGACGTGGTCCGGCAGCTGGCGGAGCGCGGCGTCGCCATTCTCCTGATCTCCGACGAGGTGCCGGAGGTCTATTTCAATGCCGACCGGATCCTGCACATGCGCGATGGCCGGATCGTCGGCGAGGTCGTTCCGGGCGAGGTGAGCGAGCACGACCTCGCGCAGGCGATCTATGCCTAGGGTGCTGCGGGCCCTCATCGGCCGCACGGAAACGGCGCTGGCCGCGGCGATTGTCGTGACCGCGATCGTCTTCTCGGTGACGTCGCCCTATTTCCTGACCATGCCCAACCTGATCGACCTGGTCGAAGCCTATTCGGTGACGACCATCCTCGCGGCCGGCGTGTTCGTGGTGCTGGTGTCCGGCGGCATCGACATCTCGTTCACCGCCACCGCCTCGGCGGCGCAGTATCTGGCTGCCTATCTGATGGTGAAACAGGGGGTACCGGCCGTTCCGGCCCTGGCGATCTCGGCCCTGCTCGGCATCGCGCTGGGCAGCATCAACGCGCTGCTGACCTATCACCTGCGCGTCGTCTCGATCATCGTCACGATCGCGACGGCCAGCATCTACTACGCGCTGCTCATCTATTTCACCAACGCGGAAGAGATCTACAACCTGCCGGACTGGTGGTCGAACGGGGTTTCGTTCTTTCGCTACGAGACCGCGAACGGCGATATCGTCAAGATCACGTTGCCGATCGTGGTGATGGCGGTGGTGGTCGCGCTCACGCAGTATCTGATGAGCCGCACCAGGATCGGCCGCCAGGTCTACGCGGTCGGCGGCAATCCCGAGGCGGCCAGCCGCGTCGGCATCGACATCCTGCGCGTCCAGCTCTTTGCCTACGGCTATCTGGGCTTCCTGGCGGCGATCGCCGGCTTCGTGCAGGCCGGCCGCGTCCACCAGGCGGTGCCGACGGCGATGAAGGGCGGCGAACTCGACGTGCTCGCCGTGGCGATCCTCGGCGGCGCCAGCCTGGTCGGCGGCATCGGGTCTGTGTGGGGCGTTCTGCTCGGCGTCCTGTTCCTCGCCATGCTGCAGAACGGGCTCAACCTGCTTGGCGTCTCCTCCTACTTCTTCGGGGTCGTGATCGGGTTGGCGATCCTGGTCTCCATCAGCATGACCGGATACGTCGACAAGCATGCGCGCGGCCGGCGCGTGAAGCGGGCGGGCTGATGAGCGATCCGGCGCCAGACATCGGTTCGGGCAATCGCGGCGTCACGGCCGAGCTCGATCGGCTGACCCGGCAGCTGCGGCAAGGCGGGTTCCGG
>DATFDU010000553.1:0-9050 GCA_035251915.1 Dongiaceae bacterium
ATGCGCACATGCGCCCAGTCGCGCACGTTGGCGCCGACGGTCTGGCCCGCCTCATAGACGGTGACGGGAATCCCGCGCTCCGCCAGATGCGCCGCGGCCGCCAGCCCGATGGGCCCGGCGCCGATCACGGCGACCGGAAGATTGTTCGCGCTCATCGTGTCAACTCTCCTTCCTATTTCCAGATTCTTCGAAATATAAAGTCAAAAAAAGGGGTTACGCCGCCTTCTCCGCGCTCTCGCAACGCCCATCGGAGCAGCACTCGTCCACCAGATAGCCCACCAGCCGGTTCATCGCCGGGTAGTTGGTCCGGCAGATCAGCGTGGTGCCCTGGCGCTCCTGCGAGACCAGGCCCGCCTCCCTCAAGTGCCGGATGTGGTGAGACAGGGTCGAGGCCGCGAGGCCGACCTTGTCCTGCAGCACGCCACAGGCAAGCCCCTCATCGCCGGCGCGCACCAAAGCGCGGTAGATCTTCAGCCGCACAGGGCTGCCCAGGGATTCAAGCTGGCGTGCTGCTATTTCGAGTTTCATTGAAATAACATGCCAGAAGCCAACGCGGGGCGCAAGAGCTAATTCGACAACTATAGAAATAGGAGCGAGCCCGGCAATCGGCCCGCCGGAGCTTGGGCTTTTTGTTTGCGGTACCATGGTTTAGCCTCGACGGCTTCACCCATGCCTGAGCGAGCCGAACTCATGACCAGCAACAGCAGCTCCCCCGAAACCCTGTGTGCCCAGGCGATGGGCTGGATCGACGAGACCACCAAGGCGATCGTCCAGCCGGTCCATATGTCCACGACCTATCTGCGCGACGAGGACAACGAATACCGGTCCGGGCGTTCCTATGTGCGCGAGGACAATCCGACCTGGGACCAGGCCGAGGCGCTGATCACGCGGCTCGAGAACGGTGCGGCGACTTTGCTGTTCTCGGCCGGCATGGCGGCGGCGACGGCGCCGTTCCTGGCGCTGAGACCCGGCGATCATGTGGTCGTTCCAGAGGTCATGTACTGGGGCCTGCGCAAATGGCTGCTCGGCCCCGCGACTGACTGGGGCATCAAGGTCGACTTGGTCGACATGACCGATTCCGGCCGCGTGCAGGCAGCGATGCGGCCGGGCAAGACCAAGCTCATCTGGGCGGAGACGCCGTCCAACCCGATGTGGCAAGTGTTCGACCTGAAGGCATTGGCGGAGATCGCGCATGGCGTCGGGGCGCGGCTCGGCGTGGATTCGACCTGCGCCACGCCGATCCTGACGCAGCCGATCGCGCTGGGCGCGGACCTCGTGATGCATGCGGCGACCAAATACCTCAACGGACACTCCGACGTGCTGGCGGGCTCGCTCACGACGGCACGCCAGGACGAGTTCTGGCAGCGCATCTGCGGCGTGCGCACCAGCTGCGGCGCCGTGCCGGGCAGCTTCGAAGCGTGGCTGCTGGTGCGCGGCATGCGCACGCTGCCGCTGCGCGTCAAGCAATGCAGCGCCAACGCGCTCCATCTCGCCGAGCAGCTGGAGCGTCATCCTGGGGTCGAGCAGGTGCTCTATCCCGGGCTCCCCAGCCATCCGCAGCACGCACTCGCCAAGCGGCAGATGCAAGGCGGCTTCGGCGGCATGCTCTCGATCCGGGTCAAGGGCGGTGAAGCGGCGGCGGTCCGCTGCGCGGCACGCGTCAAGCTATGGAAGCGCGCCACCTCGCTCGGCGGGGTGGAGAGCCTGATCGAGCATCGTGCCTCGATCGAAGGTCCGACCACGCCGGTGCCGCGCGACCTGCTGCGGCTGTCGGCGGGGATCGAGAGCGCCGAGGAGCTTCTGGCGGACCTTGCTCAGGCCCTTGGCTAACCCCAGAGGGTATAGAACGACCAGTATACGGTGGTCTTAGGAGTCTGTTTACCGCTCCGCCGTAGCCTTGGCGCCCAACAGGCCAAGGTCCAACGGGGCACTCTCCATGAATATCTGGGGCAAGATGATGGTTTCGGCCGGCGGAGCCGTGCTGGCGACGATGCTGGTCGGCGCGGTCGGCCTGTTCGGCATGGAAAAGATCGATAATGCGATCGACAGCCAGGCCGGCGTCGGCTCCATCCTGAAGCAGCACATGGCGGCCGACCTGAGCCGCGCCAAGCTGGTCAACCAGATCGAGCGCGCGCTGCGCATCGGGCGCATGAAGCGCGACGAAGGTCCAGCCGTCATCGAAAGCGTGAAGACCGACGTTGCGGCGCTGTTGGGCAGCCTGACGGAACAAGCGCCGACCGCTGTGCCGACCGACCTGGGGCAGGAGCTGGTGGCGCAGCACGGCGCCATGAAGTCCTTCGCCGCAGAAGCGGCAACGCTTGCCGAGCTGGCGTTCTCGGACAACTACAAGGCCAACCAGGGGCTCGATCCTTTCCTGGCCTCGTCCACGGACCTGGCGCAGCGCATGGCGCAGCTGAGCGACAAGCTCGAAGCCGTCAGCGAAGCGACCGCGGAAGAGACCGCGGGCCTGAAGCAGACCCTGATGATGGCCATGATCGTGGTCGTCCTCGCCGCGGTCGGCGGATTGCTGGCGTTCAACCTCCTGGTGGCGCGCTCGGTGTCGCGGCCGGTGGCGCTGGTCACCCAGATCATGGGCCGGATGGCCGGCGGCGAACGCGCCATCGATGTGCCGGCGATGAACCGCACCGACGAGATCGGCCAGATGTACGCCGCATTGTCCTCCTTCAAGGAGAGCCTGAGCCGGGCCGACCGCCTCGCCGAGCAGGAGCAGGCCGAGGCCGAGGTCCGCGCCAAGCGCGGCGAGCGCATGGAAGCGGTATGCCACGGCTTCGACCAGGCGATCACCGGCCTGCTCAAGGGCGTGGAGGACGTCATGACCGAGCTGCGCCAGTCGGCGCAGACCATGTCCGAAGCCGCGCGCCAGACCGAAGCCGAAGCCAAGGCCGCCAACGAGGCGTCGCAATCGGCCGGCAGCAACGTCAATTCGGTCGCCGGCGCGACCGAGGAGCTGGTGGCATCGGTCGGCGAGATCGGTCGGCAGACCGAACGCTCCTCCGAGATCGCCGGCCGCGCCGCTGCGCGCGCCAGCGAGACCGACAAGCAGATCCAGGGCCTGGCGGACGCCGCGCAGAAGGTCGGCGACGTGGTCAAGCTCATCACCGACATTGCCGAGCAGACCAACCTGCTGGCGCTCAACGCCACCATCGAGGCGGCGCGCGCCGGCGAAGCCGGCAAGGGTTTCGCGGTGGTTGCGAGCGAGGTGAAGAACCTCGCCAACCAGACCGCGCACGCAACCGAGGAGATCGCCCAGCAGGTCGCGACCATCCAGACCGAGACCAAGACCGCGGTCGCGGCGATCCAAGGCATCTCCACCATCGTCGGCGAGATCAACCAGATCGCCGCGGCCATCGCCGCCGCGATCGAGCAGCAGGGCTCTGCCACGCGCGAGATCGCCCGCAACGTCGAGGGCGCATCGAGCGGCACACAGTCGGTGAGTACCAGCATCGGGCATGTGTCCGAAGCGGCGACCCAGACCGGCGGCGCGGCCAAGGCGATGCTGAATGCCGTCGCCAAGCTGGCCGAACGGTCAACCCAGGTCCAGGGCAAGGTCAGCGAGTTTCTGCGCGAGATCCGAAGCGCGTAACTAGACCAAGGGCCAATGCGGCAAAATAGCCGTCATAGGGACTCGTCGCTCGCGATATACTGGACTTGTCATAGACGAGACAACCGCGCGTGAGCCTCGACTCCGCGACGGTTGATGCGGATGGCGGCCAATCATCCCTTCCGGCTGGAAACCCCGGAACCAGTCGGCCAGTTCATCCGTTGTGACCACAGCCGGGGCTCGCTGGAATGGGCCCCGCGTGGGCTTAACGGCTCTTTAAGCCTGTTTGGATAGGCTGTGCTCAAAGGGAGGTGATGCAATCGTTGCTTCGGCAGTCGCCGTTCAGTCGGCGACGGAGGTTGACATGATACGTTGCGTACGACTCGCTTGCCTTGCCCTCTTCGGCGCGCTGATCTCGCATCAGGCCGCCGCCGAGGAAATGAGCACCGATGCCAATATCATCACCGGCCTCGATGTCTCCAGCTCCATCAATGCACAAGAGACGATGCTCCAGATCGAGGGGATGGCCCAGGCTATCCGCTCGCCCGCGATTCTCGCGGCGATCCAGCATGGACGCCACGGGCGAATCGGCTTCGCGGTGTTCGTGTGGGCGGACGGCGACTATCCAGAACTGGTTTCCTGGCGCATGATCGGCACCGCCGAGGATGCGGAGGCGACCTCGCAGGAGATCAGCGCCCGTCTGCAGTCGCTCATCGACTCGTCCTCTCGTTCGGTCGGCACGCTGACCAACCTCTCCGGCGCGATCGAGCACGCGTCGGACATGCTGCGCCAGGCACCCTTCTCCACGCAGCGTGCGGTGGTCAACATCATCGGCAACGGCGAGGACAATGTCGGCGAGGACCCGCAGCGGGCCCGGGCCAACCTGCTTGCCCAGGGGGCTACGATCAACGGTGTCGTGGTCGGGGGCGACCCGGCGGTCCTCAACTATTATCGCAACCAGGTGATCGGCGGCCGCACCGCCTTCGTGCTGCCGGCGGACAAGGCCGAGACGCTGGTCCAGGTGTTTGCGATGAAGTTCGTGTCGGAGATCGCGCTGCACATTCAGCCGGCAGTTCGTCCGGACCGTCTGTAGCAGGCCGCACATCGATTCGGCTTGACGCCCCGGACAGCGGGGGCGAATGCTATGAGCCGTGCGCCGTCTGATTGCCCTTTCGCTGTTGGCTTGGGCCATGCTCGCTGGCCGGCTCGCGTGCGCGGACAGCGTCTCGACCGACGTCAACATCGTCACCGGCCTCGACTTCTCGGGCTCGATCGAGCCGCGCGACGCCCAAGTCCAGATCGACGGCATCACCATGGCGATCCGCTCGCCGCAGATCATCGCCGCGATCAAGACTGGCAATCATGGCCGGATCGGCTTCGCGCTCTTCGTCTGGGCCAGCGGCAACTATCCGATCCTGGTGACCTGGCGCCAGATCGGCTCGGCCGAGGAGGCGGCGGCGGTGGCGGACGAGGTTTCAGCCGGACTGCACGCTCTCATCGGCTCGGAAACGCTGGCGAAGCTTGGCGCGCTCACGGATCTCTCCGGTGCGCTGGACTACGGCGGCGCGATGTTGCACGCCGCGCCGTTCGCCACCGACCGCCGGGTCATCAACATCATCGGCAATGGCATCGACAATGTCGGTGAAGGCGCCCGGCCCTCACGGGATCGCCTGGTGGCGGAGGGCATAACGATCAATGGCGTCGCCCTCGGCCGCGACCGAACCTTCTTCGCGTATCTCAAGCGTGACGTCATCGGCGGACCGGAATCCTTCGCGCTGATGGCCAACGATCCGGAAATGGTGGTCGAGGTCGTGGCGCGAAAGTTCGTGACGGAGATCGTGTTCAACGCCCCCAACGCGCATCAGCTGCTCGCCGATCAGCCGTTGCGGTAGCTCTCCGCCATCTCGAGATAGTGCTCGACGGTGTAGGCGAAATACTTCAGCTCCGCCTCCGTCAGCCTGCGCATGAGCCTGGCGGGGCTACCGCCCCACAGTTCGCCGCGCTTCACGCGCTTGCCCGGCGTGACCAGCGCCCCGGCCGCCACCATGGCGCCGGACTCCACCACCGCGCCATCCATGACGCACGCCTGCATCCCGATGAAGCATCCGTCTTCCAGGGTGCAGGCATGAATGAGCGCCATGTGCCCGATGGTGACGTCGGCGCCGATGATCGTCCGGGTGCCGGCTGCCCCTTCCCGCTCGTGGTTGACGTGGACGATGGTGCCGTCCTGGACGTTGGTGCGCGCGCCGACGCGGATGTAGTTGCCGTCGCCGCGCAGCACGCAGCCGTACCAGATCGAGGCCTGCTCGCCGATCGTCACGTCGCCGATCACCACCGCCGTCTCGGCGACGAAGGCGCTGGCCGCGATGGTGGGCGTGACGCCGTGATGCGGACGGATGAGGGCCGACATGGTCTTACGGGAACAGCGGAAGTTGCTCAAGCGCCGCCTCTTCCGGGAAGCCGGCCATCACGTTCATGTTCTGCACCGCCTGGCCGGAGGCGCCCTTCACCAGGTTGTCCTCGACCGCCATGATGATGGCACGGTTCGGCACGCGATCGGCATGCACCGACATCAGCACGAAGTTGCTGCCGCGCACATGACGCGTCGCCGGCGCGCTGCCGTTCGGCAAAACGCGCACGAAATACTCGCTGCGGTAGCGCTCGGCGAGCGCGCTGCGCAGCTGGTCGGCGGTCACGCCGGGCACCATCTTCACGTAGATGGTGGCGAGGATGCCGCGGCTCATCGGCATCAGATGCGGCGTGAAGTTGACCAGGATCGGCCTGCCGGCCGCTTCGCTCAGGCCCTGCTCGATCTCCGGCGCATGGCGGTGGCTGGCAACGCCGTAGGCGTGGATGCCCTCGGTGACCTCGGAATAGAGGCTGCCCTGCTTCACGTCGCGGCCGGCGCCGGTGACGCCGGACTTGGCATCGATGATGATGTCGCCGGCATCGATCAGCTTGTTCTCGATCAGCGGGATCAGCGGCAGCTGCGCCGCGGTCGGATAGCAGCCGGGATTGGCGACCAGCCGCGCCGCGCGCACGGCGTCGCGCTTGATCTCGGTCAGGCCGTAGACCGCTTCCTTCTGCAGCTCGGGCGCGTGATGCGCGTGGCCGTACCAAGTTGCGTACGCTTCGACGTCGCTCAGGCGGAAATCGGCCGAGAGGTCGACGATCTTGAGATGCCGCGGCAGCTTGGCGATCACCTCCTGCGTCAGGCCGTGCGGGAGGCAGCAGAACACGAAGTCGACGCCGCTCCAGTCGACGTCGTCGATCCTGGTCAGGGTCGGCAGCTCCTGCAGCACGAGTTGCGGGAACACCTCGGCGGCCGGCTTGCCGGCCTGGCGGTCGGCGGTCAGCGCGACGATGGCGACCTGCGGATGGCGCGACAACAGGCGCACCAGCTCGGCGCCGGTGTAGCCGCTGGCACCCAGGATCGCGACCCGAAGCTTGTTGCTGGCCATTGTCCCAACCTCGATGGTATGCGCCACCATAGCGCGGTCCGGGGGAGTGCTAGCGAAAGCGGGCCCCTCCGACAACAGAAATCATTGTTGCATGCCAATTGGCAACCGGGGGCGAGGCCCCTACTCTGGCGTGGCGATTCACGGGATTGCGGCCGAGAGAGGTTTCGTGGCGCTGCTGATCGGGGGCCTCATTCTGTTCATCGGCATGCATGTCGTGCCGAGCTCCGCCCGCCTGCGCGCAGCCCTGTCGGCCAAGCTGGGCGAGAACGGCTACAAGATCCTGTTTTCGCTGGTGTCGGTCGTGGGCCTGGTCCTGATCGGCATCGGCTACGGCCAGGCGCCGCACGGGCAGATTTTCGAACCGTCGCTGACCGCCCGCACCTTCCTGCCGATCGCCATGGCGATTGCCTTCGTGCTGGTCGCCGTCGCCAACGTTCCCGGCCGCATCCGCCGCCTGGTCCGCCATCCAATGCTGGTGGGCGTGCTGATCTGGGCCGCCTTGCACCTGCTGGCGAACGGCGATCTGGCATCGAACGTGATGTTCGGCGCCTTCGCCCTGTGGGCCGTGTTCGCGATCCTGTCCGAGGAGTACCGCGCCAAACGCCTGGGCAGCGGTCAGGGCAGCTGGAAATTCGATCTTGGCGCCGCCGCCGCGGGCCTGCTCGTATTCTGGCTGGTCTTCCGCTTCCACGCCAATCTGTTCGGCGTTTCTCCGATCTAGCAGGTCAAGCGGCGCCAGGCCTGTTTCTCCAGCGCAGCGTTGAACTCCTCGGCCGGCCATTTCTCGGCCAGCGCCTTCAGCATCAGCTGGGCCTGCGTCTCGGGGGCAAGGCCATGCAACGGTGGGTCGCGATCGAGGTTGGTGGGAAACGAGTATCCCTCCGCACAGGCGGCGACGGCATTGGCACATTCCTGCGCGGCGAGTTCGTTGCCGAGCGCCAGCAGCGCGGGATAGAGCGCGGCGCTCATGCGCGCCCGATCCACGCTTTCCATCGCGCGGCCATAGGCGGACGAGATCTGCAACAGGTTCGCCATCCGCTTCACATCCTGGGTGCGGTTGTTGCCGGCAGCATGGAACAAGGCCGGGCTGAAGAACACGGCATCGCCTTTGGCCAGCGGCAGCTGGATGCGATGCCGGTCGAAATATTCGATGAACTCCGGCCTGCGCCACGCGAGATAGCCAAGCTCATAGGTCTGCGAATACGGCAGATAGAGCGTCGGCCCGGTTTCCACCGGCATGTCGCAATGGGCGACTGCGCCTTGCAGCGTCAGCACCGGCGACAGCCGATGGGCATGCGCGGGGAAGCGCGCCAGCACATCCGCCGTCTGGAATCCCATGTGATAGTCGCGATGCGGCTGCTGCGCCTCGCCGCCCGGATTGACGACGTTGATCTGCGAGGTGATCTGGTAGCCGGGGCCGAGCCAGGCCTCGCTCACCAAGGCGATCGCCGCATTGCCGTAGTAGCGCGCGAACAGCTGCGGATCGCGCAGGCACAGCTTCTCCAGCGCGTTCCAGATCCGATCGTTGGCGCCTGGCTTGGCAAAATGATCGCCGGCATTGCTGTCACTCGCGCGCTGCTCGTCGATCATGGCGAAGAAGCGGTCGGTGGCCGCGTCGACCACGGCGAGATCGGCGAAGGCGTCCTTGAAGATCAGGATGCCGGGACCGTCCATCAGCGCGCGCGCCCATTCGGCCAGCAACGCCTTGCGGATCTCGGGCTGGACGGCAGCGCGGCGGATGTCGTCGCCTTCATAGCTCAGGACGTTGTGGTGGACGCCACTCGCCAGCGGATAGTCGGCAAGGCGCGCGTGACGCTCGACCTGCCGCCGGAAATCCTCCAGGCGGCAGTCGGCGTCGCTGATCCAGATCCGTGCGGGTTCCATCGCGCAATGATGCTCCAAATCCAATGGGCTTGGGCGCCGGTTTTCAAGCCTGGATGGAATATTTATTGCACTGAAGTCTAGACTCTGAAACGTCTATTAAGGGAATTTTGCGCGATCGCCGCAATGGGTGGGACGGGCGCTTG
>DATFDU010000554.1:0-4581 GCA_035251915.1 Dongiaceae bacterium
GAGATTCGTGCGCGCGCTGCGCCGTTCGATCCGCTGACGGCCCTCGGCATCGACGATGATCCGCCGGCTGCGACCCGTCACCTCGGCCACTGCCTCCGTCCCGAAATGCCCGATGATGTGATCGAGCGCCGAGCCGACCACCGGCAGCGCACAGAGTTGCTCGAGGAGTTGGTCGCGCATGGCGATCGCTTCCCGGCACAGCACCGGCTGCCCGGCCTCGTCGATCATCGGTTCCGAGCGCACCGTGCCGCTATCGTCGGTATAGGTGCGCATCTGGCGAACCGGAAAGGCGGCCGTCAGATAGTCGACCAGGAATTCGCGCGGGGACAGCTCGATATCGAGCCAGGCCCGCTCCTCGGGGGACAGGTCGGCAAGGGCACGATCGAGCATCGCTTCCGAGGTCGACACGAGCTGGACGACGGCGCAGTCGCCGCGCGCGAGATCGGCGGCGATCGCCGGGATCAGCGAGGGCAGCTTCATCGACAGCAGGATTTGGCCGAAGAAGCGTTGCTTGGTCGATTCGAAGATCGACAATGCCGCGGCCTTCGCGCCGCTATTATAGGTGGCACCGCTGAAGCCGTCGGTGACGCGCGTGGCGGCGAGCGCGGCCTGCAGATTGTTGTGAATGATCGCCCAGGCATCGGCATAGGCATTGTAGACGGCGATCTGTTCTTCGCTGAGCCGATGCTCGAGGATGTCATATTTGACGCCGGCGAAGCTGAGCGCCCGCGCGGCATAGAGGCCCTGCGCCTTGAGGTCGCGGGCGATCAATTCCATCGCCGCGATGCCGCCGCGGCGCAGCGATTCCACGAAGGCCCGCCGGTCGGCGAAGGCCGTCTGCGGTCCCCACAATCCCAGGCGTGTCGCATAAGCGAGGTTGTTGACGTCCGAGGCGCCCGTCGCCGAGGCGTAGAGGATCCGGGCGCGCGGAGCGAGATTTTGCAGACGGACCCCGGCGATGCCCTGTTCCGACCCTTTCGTGGCGCCGAACCGGCCCTCGCCACCGGCCACCCCGGCCATCTCATGCGCCTCGTCGAAAACGATGACGCCGCTGAAATCCTCACCCATCCATTCGATCAGCTGGCGCAGCCGCGTGCCCTTGTCGCCGCGGTTGGAGCGCAGGGTGGCATAGGTCAGGAAGAGGATCCCATCGCCCAGCGCGATCGGGGTGCCGAGCTTCCACTGGTTGAGATGCTGGATGTCGAGCGGTAAGCCGCCAAGCGCCGACCAGTCGCGCCGGGCGTCTTCGATCAGCGTCTCGCTCTTGGATATCCAGAGGTGGCGGCGGTTGCCACGCAACCACTGGTCGAGGATGACGCCTGCCACCTGCCGCCCCTTGCCGGCGCCCGTGCCATCGCCAAGGAAAAAGCCGGTCCGATAGGCGTTGCCGGCCTCTGCCGGCGACAGCGAAAGACCCTCCTCGCTGGATATGAACCGGCCCGGAAGATCGCGTTCGAACGCTGCGCCAGCGTAGATCAGCGTTTCGAGCTGCGCGTCCGAGAGCAGGCCGTCGTCCAGGATCCTGGCCGGCAGCACGGGTTCATAAGCGACCGGGGGTGCCGCAATCGATCCCATTGCCTGCGATTCGACCAGCGCGCTTGGGTGCTCACGGGCATCGGCAATCAGCAGACGGCTCGGCCGATAGGGCAGGTAAATCCCTTGCGGTTCACCCGCGGGCGCGGGCTCATCGAGACGGTGATAGGCGACCGCGCGGGTCGTGGGCAGGGTCACCGCCGCACGCGAGCAGACGGGGCGGGTCCGCCGCGCGAGACCCCGGAACAATCCGCTGGGGCGGGAGATCGGCTGCGGCTGCGGCGCGCATGGGGTCGCCATCGCATCGATGGCCGCAAGCGCAGCGCCGAGCGTCGTGCAGGTCTGGCGCGGGACCGAGCCCCCTGCCCCGCCCTTTTCGAGGAGTATGAGCTGGACCGCCTGGCCGGTGCCGTGCTTGGCATAGGCATTGGGCGGCAGGTCGAGATGCAGACGGGGATGCGCGCCTGCGGTGGCGTGCTGCCAATCCGCGTCCCCAGTCTCGATGCGGTCGGGGAGAATAACGGCGCAGCGCCCGCCTGGAGCAAGCCGCAACAGCGCGGAGCGCAAGTGGCGAAGCGCGGCATGGCGATCGCGCCCCCGCCCCCGCCCCTGGCTTCGCGAGAAGGGCGGATTGATGAGCACGACGCTCGGCACCAGTTGCCGATCGAGCATATCGTCGATCAGTTCGCCATCATGCGTGCTCAGCCTGCCTTCGGGAAAGGCGTGACGCAGCAAACGCGTGCGCCAGGCATCGATATCATTGAGAAGGAGGCGCGCGCCGGCGAGATGGGCGTGTACGGCCAGGAGGCCGGTCCCGGCCGAGGGCTCGAGCACGATATCGTGTGCCGTGATCGCGGCTGCCTTGGCGGCAAGGAAGCCGATCGGCGCCGGTGTCGAGAATTGCTGGAACGCGATCTGCGTTTCGCTACGCACGCTTTGCGTGGGAAGCGCCGCCGTCATAGCGATCAGCTGGGCGAGCCGCGCATTCGCATCTGCCGGGAGCGTCGCGTTCTTCAGATGGAGGACCTGCGCGAGTTCGAGCACATCGTAGGCGTCGCGCAATGACCACAGGCCATCGGCGCTCGAGCCACCGAAGGCGGAGGCCATTTCGGCAAGGAGGTCGTTACGTGCAACCGGACGTCCTTCGGACAGCCGGTCGGCTATGCCTTGAGCAGCGATACGGGCGGGATCATCGAGCGGCAGCGTGAGCGCGAGGGGTTGTGTGGCCATGGGGCATCTCCAGGTCTGACACCTGGCATCAGCGCCAGGTCATCAGCCGGAAGGCCCCCTCCCCTCTCAGGCCGCCTCGGCGGCCTGGCGGACACGCCAAGCATCATTCCAGTCCGCGTGCCGTTCCGGCAGCCGGAGCACCAGTTCGCGTCCATTGGCTGTGAGATGCGGGCGGGCTTTTTTGAGCATGGCGGCAGCGGCGGCACCACGATCGCCATAGACGATGATACGCTTGACCCGTTCGGGGATGGCGACAAGCCCAAGGCGTTCGACCCCGCCCAGCGCCCAGGTCGGCGTTCCGAACCAGGCCATTGCTGAAAGGGCGTCCTCGATGCCTTCGGCAAGGCCAAGCTCCTCGCCGGCCGGCGCCAGACGAATGGCCGCGTCGCCGAGAAGGCCAAGGGCAATCTTCGGTTTTGGCAAGGGTTTGTGCAGGATGTCGGCGAGATCGAGGCAGGTCCGCTGGACGGCGACAACCCCCAGATCATTCTCGACCGCGGCAATCATCGCCGGAAAGAACCGGCGGCGCTCACCGGCCCCGACGATGGTGCGCGGATTGTAGCGCAGGCAACGCGGATAGGGAGGCGGCAGACCGCGCGCCGCCAGATAGTCAGCCGCTGGAGAGCCGGCGATGGGCTGGCTCGCCTTCCATAGGCGAAGTGCAAGAGCGCGATGGTCCGCGGCTGCCTGCTGGCGCGGCATGGTGAGCGGCTCCGCATCGTGAAGTTTGCGCCGGCGCAAAGCAGCCAGAACATCGCGCGTGTCGCAGCCGGCAAAGCAGTGGAACAGGATCGCCCGCTCGCCCAGGCGTACCGACAGGCTAGGACCATGATCGTCATGTGCCGGGCAACGGCATTCGCCGCGCGTACCGCGCCAGATCCCACCCAGGGCTTCGACAATGGCTTTGGCGCGATGGGGAGCAGCTATGGGCATCGACTAATCCTTGGAAGTGGTGGAGCGCCGCTGCTGATTGCGCCCTCCCCTCCCCGGTATTTCACCCCGGCATGCCTTTGGGTGCCAGAATCCCGAATTCCTCGACGATGCGATCGGTTGTGTAGTGCGTCGCGCCGTCGCGTTCATAGGAGCTGTCCTTGAGCCGCCCGGCTATGCGCACGAGATCCCCGACTTGAGCCCGGTCGGCGATATGCTTCCGCTGGCCTTCGCTGAACACGCTGACCCGGTTCCAGTGGCTGTCTTCCTGCCATTCGTTATCGTCACCCTTGCGGCGATAATTCGCGCAGACCGACAGCAGGGTGACTTTCGGCCGCGCGTCGATTTCTCCGATCCGGCCGATGATCTCGAACTTGGCGAAGTTGATCATGCACCCTCCATGCGCAACGTCATTTGTCCGGCAGCCTATCGTGGAGGGCCGACTTCGCGTATCCCTCCAGGCGGGGGGATTGAACGATTGCATCAGGCGCGACGCCGATCTCTTTCTCAAAATAAAAAGAATCAAAACGCCGCTGCTCGCAGCGGAAGCTTTTCCGATTCAAAAGGATTCAGATTCAGGAGGCCGAAAGCACAGCATTTCTGCGGGCTTGAATAAGCTTATCCTGACCAGACGGGGGATTTTGCCTGCCCTTGTGGGGGCGCTTCCCTGACCGGCCGGGGGATGCAACCTGACCTGCTGGGGCCTTCCTGACCGTATGGGGGACAGCTTCCTGCTGGAGTGATTCGCTCGCCATAGCGTTCGTCAGGGACTTTCTTCGGCGTCCGCGCTGCCGTTTGCGCGGGTCCGGGCGCTTGGAAACGCGACTCGCCGCACTTCCTCATGGTTTGCTGCTTCGGAGCGAAGTTCCATCCTGACCTCTTGGGGGC
>DATFDU010000555.1:0-3611 GCA_035251915.1 Dongiaceae bacterium
GACGTCGCCGCCACCATGAAGACCATGGTGCCCGAGCCCTATGTCAACCACATCCCGACCATGACCGGCGGCGTCGGACAGCAGGAGCTGGCGCGCTTCTACCAGCATCATTTCGTGAACGGCAACCCGGCCGACACCAAGCTCATCCCGGTGTCGCGCACCATCGGCGCCGACCGGGTGGTGGACGAGATGCTGTTCTGCTTCACCCATGACCGCGAGATCGACTGGATGCTGCCGGGGGTCGCGCCGACCGGCAAGTATGTCGAGGTGCCGCTGGTCGCCATCGTCTGCTTCCGCGGCAACAAGATCTATCACGAGCACATCTACTGGGACCAGGCGACGGTGCTGGCGCAGATCGGCCTGATCGACACGGCCAACCTGCCGGTGGCCGGCGCAGAGCAGGGCAAGAAGCTGCTCGACGAGAAGCTGCCCTCCAACACGTTGATGAAGCGCTGGGCGGAGAGCGAAGGCAAGGCGTGATGGAAAACCCGGTAATCGCCAAGCTGAAGGCCGGCGGCTGCGTCGGGACGATGTGGGCCTCGCTCGGCTCGCCGACCATCGCGGAGCTGATGGTGCAGGAGGGCTGCGACGCCATCCTGTTCGACCTGCAGCACGGCCTCTGGACGCGCCCGACCCTGGAAGCGGGGATCGCCGCCGTGCGCGGCAAGGCGGTGCCTTTGGTGCGGCCGCAGGATGATTCCTATTTCGCGATCGGCAATGCGCTGGACGGCGGCGCGCTTGGCCTCATCGTGCCGATGGTGGAAAGCGCGGAGCAGGCGAAGCGCATCGTCGCCGCCGCGAAGTATCCGCCGGACGGGCGACGCTCCTTCGGCGGCATCCGGCCGGCGATCGACTGGAAGAAGAAAGTGCCCGCAACCAACGCCGCGACCTTCGTGGCGGTGATGATCGAGACCAAGGCGGGGCTGGAGAACGCGGCGGCGATCGCGGCGGTGCCCGGCATCGACATGCTCTTCATCGGGCCGTCCGACCTATCGCTCACCACCGGCACGTTCCCGGATTTCGGCCCCGACCACGAGGCGGCGATGCAGTCGGTGCTGCGGGCTGCCAAGAAGGCCGGCAAGAGCTGCGGCCTGTTCACGCCGAATGTCACGCTGGCGATGGACCGGCGGCTGCAAGGCTTTCAGCTTGTCGTCCTCACCTATGACCAGGACCTCCTGGAGACACCCTCGAAGGCAGCGATCCGGCGCTTCTCGGATGCGCCGGGCAAGAGCCTGGTCGAAGGCGCGGTGGCGCTGGTGACCGGCTGCAACCGCGGCATTGGGCCGGAGACGGTGCGGGCGCTGCTCAAGGCCGGCGCCAGGAAGATCTATGTCGGCGCGCGCAAGCTCGACGGCCTCAAGGGGCTGCTCGCCGAGGCGCCGGACAAGCTGCACCCGATCGAGATCGATGTCACCAACACGGACCAGATCGCGGCGGCCGCGCGCGCGGCCAAGGACGTGACGCTGCTGATCAACAATGGCGGCATCAATTTCAACACGCCTTTGTTCGCGATCGAGAGTTCCGACAACGCGCGGCGCGAGATGGAGGTCAACTATTTCGGCACCCTCGCGATGTGCCGCGCGTTCCAGCCGATCCTGAAGGCGAACGGCGGCGGGGCGATCGTCAACATGCTGTCGATCCTGTCGCACGTGAACCTGCCGCTGATGGGCTCGTTGTGCGCGTCCAAGGCGGCGCTCTACAGCCTGACCCAGGCCTTGCGCGCGGAGCTGAAGGCGCAGGGCACGCATGTCATGGGCGTGCTGCCCGGTGCGGTCGACACCGACATGACGGCGGGCGTGAACGTGCCGAAGATCCAGCCGCCCTACGTCGCGGCTGCAATCATCGACGGCCTCAAGCGGCGCGCGGAGGAAATCTATCCCGGCGACATGGCCGCCGGCGTGTTCTACGGCCTCAGCGGCGACCCGAAGGCGGTCGAGCACGAGTTCGCCAACTATCTGCCGGAGGCGCGGGTCTAGGCGATGGGCCAGCGGGGGGCGCGTCGCGCGGCGCGCAGGGCATGATCCAGGTCGAGCATCTCAGCAAGAGCTTCGGCGGCATCCATGCGGTGGATGATTGCTCGCTCAGCGTTGCGCGCGGCTCGATCACCGGCCTGATCGGGCCGAACGGCGCGGGCAAGTCGACCCTGTTCAACATCATCGCCGGGCTGTTCGCGCCGAACTCAGGGAACGTCCGGCTGGACGGCGAGGATGTCACCGGCTGGCCGGCGCACCGGCTGTTCCATCGCGGCCTTGGCCGCACTTTCCAGATCGCGCAGGAATTCTCGCGCATGACGGTGATCGAGAACCTGATGGTGGTGCCGCCGAAGCAGTCGGGCGAGAACCTGATCCGCGCCTGGTTCGCCTGGGGCAAGGTGGTGGAAGAGGAGCGGACGCTCAGGGCGCGGGCGCGCGAGGTGCTGGCGCAGCTGCGGCTGACGCACCTCGAGCGCGAATATGCCGGCAACCTCTCCGGCGGGCAGAAGAAGCTGCTGGAGCTCGGCCGCACCATGATGATTCAGCCCAAGGTAGTGCTGCTGGACGAGCTCGGCGCCGGTGTCAACCGCACGCTGCTCGGCGAGCTGGCGGGCGAGATCGAGCGGCTCAACCGCGAGCACGGCTACACCTTCTTCGTGATCGAGCACGACATGGACCTGATTGCGCGGCTCTGCGACCCGGTGATCGTGATGGCCGAGGGCAAGGTGCTGACCCAAGGCACGATGGCGGAGATCCGCCGCAACGAGGCGGTGATCGAAGCCTATCTCGGCGCACGCCACCACAAGCCGGACGCTCGCCCATGAGCCTGCTGCGGATCGAGAAGCTGGTCGCGGGCTATGGCGCGGTCGACATCCTGAACGGCGTCGACTTGGCGGTGGAGCCGGGCCGGATCTCGGTGGTCGTCGGGCCGAACGGCGCCGGCAAGTCGACGGCAATGAAGGCGGTCTTCGGTCTGGCGCAGGTCCGCGATGGGCGCGTGCTGCTCGGCGACGACGATGTGACGCGCTTGCCGGCGGACAAGCTGGTCGGCCGCGGCATCGCCTATGTGCCGCAGGAACGCAACGTGTTCCGCTCGCTGAGCGTGCGCGAGAACCTGGAAATGGGTGCGTTCCTGAAGCCGGGCGACATCGCGCGCCGGATCGAGGCGGTGCTGGCGCTGTTCCCGCCGTTGCGCGAGAAACTGAAGCAGGCGGCGGGCGAGCTGTCCGGCGGACAGCGCCAGATGGTGGCGATGGGCCGCGCTCTGATGCTGGAGCCCAGGCTGCTGATGCTGGACGAGCCGACGGCCGGCCTGTCGCCGCTCTACATGGACCAGATCTTCGAGCGTATCGTCGCCATCAACCAGAGCGGCGTCGGTGTCCTCTTGGTCGAGCAGAACGCCAAGCAGGCGCTCGCTATCGGCCACACGGGATACGTGCTCGCCACCGGCCGCAATCGCTTCACCGACAGCGCCGCGAACCTGCTGGCGAACCGGGAAGTGGCTGAGAGTTTTCTGGGTGGGTGAGGGGATGATCATTGCTCTTTCCCGCCCTACAAGAAGAAGTCCTTCCTCCCTTGCAGGGGAAGGATGCGAAGCCTTAGCGAACGAAGTGAGCTTAGGCGCAGCTGGATGGGGGG
>DATFDU010000556.1:0-3023 GCA_035251915.1 Dongiaceae bacterium
AGATCGATATGCGCGACACCCAGGCGCTGGAGCGAGGTATCGCACGCCTTGCGCACCGCCTCCGGCCGCCCGTCGATGCCGCCGGTCCGCGGCGTGCTGGTGGTTCCCTCCGTGAAGCCGAACTTGGTTGCCAGCTCCACACGGTCGCGGCGGCCTTTCAGGGCCTTGCCGACTTTCGGTTCGGAATCGCCATAGATGTTGGCGGTATCCAGGAACGTTACCCCGAGATCGATCGAGCGATGGATCAGCGCCACGGCATCCTGATCGCTGCGGATCGAGCTGCTGTAGATGTCCGCGATCCCGAGGCTCATGCAGCCGAAACCGACCGCGGAAACAGTAAGGCCCTGACCGCCAAGCTTGCGTCGTTCCATGAGAGACTCCCGTTGAGCGGAGATCACGATAGCTGGTGACGCCTGATGCGGCGTTCAATGGAGGGCGCTGTTGCAAAACGGTGAGAACGCCGAAGACCGATCGGTTACCGCGACGTTCCCGGTTGAGCTGTCTATGCCGCGGCCCGTGGTACGCGGGTCGCCGGCGTGCGCTGCAGGTCCTCGTCGAGCTTGGCCGCCGCATAGTCCTGCCGCACGCGCGGATGGATGCCATCATCCCGCGTGCCGATCGCATAGGCGACGATCCGCACCTGGACGTCGTTCGCATCGAGGAGCAGCCATTCCAGCATCGCGTTCAGGGCACGGTTGTCGCTCAATTCGTCGATCGCGAAACAGAACACGTCAGTCCACCGCACGTCTCGGCTCAGCTCGACCCACTCGTCCTCCCGCTTGCGTTGCTCGAACGCCGGCCGCAGGTGGCGCGAAGCCAGGAACTTGCCGATCAGCTCATGTCGGAATCCGATCACGGGCGTGGCTTGGCCGAGGAGATTGATGGCGGTCTCTTCCCTGAACAGGTTGCTGCGGGAAATCCGGTCCATCAGATCGTTCAAGCGCTCCTTCGGATCCGCGCCGGCACCCTGTGTCTGCATGTGCTTGAGAAGCCACTCCCGGAGACGGTCGATGGCGAGCACGCGCTCCTCGCCGAACATGTGAAAGGCGAGTGCATAGACGATGTTCATGCTCGGATCGCCGGTCTCGATCCAGTCGGCGAGCGCGCTGTCTTGTCCAAGAATCGCCCGATAGAGCTCGGCCCGGTGAGTCGGCACCCTTGCTGGCCCCAGCGCCTTCACCACCTCGATCAGCAGCGTCAGGTCCTGCGGGTTGCGCGTGAGCGCCTGCGCATCGAGCGACAGGTCTTCCCAGATGTCACGGCCGACGGCCTTCAGCAGGTGCTCCTTGGCCAACTCGGGGCTGACCTCGGCGAGATTGAAGGCCGGCAGGTCCGCGCGTTCGAGCACGTCGACCTGGCTCGCCATGATCACCGCGTTGTCGGTATCGCGATTGAGAAACGGATGAAAGGCGGCAGCCACCGCCTCGCTCGGCGCCTCGTTGACCGAATCGATCAGGAGCAGGAAGCCGCCCTTCGCAATCAGGAAATCCAGCTGGTCGTCCGGCAATTCGACCTGACCGCCCTTGAGGGCGTCGTGGACGAGTTGCTCCACCGTTCGCGAAGCCACCGGGCTGGTGCGCAGATCGATGAGGATGGGGAGATATCGATACTTGCCGTGCAGGAACGCGCGAGCGCACACCTGTAGGATCCGTTGCAGCAGCACCGACTTGCCGGTCCCGCTGCGGGCCATCAGCAAGCCGCGATTGGTGGCGCCCAGGAGGCTCGGCAAGGAGGCGACGTCATCGCCGATCGGCAACGGCTCAGGTTGCCCTTTCCGATACACGAATTGCGGAATGTACGGATCGGGTACCGCCGCGCTTTCGCGCTCGCGGCTCGCGCAGCCGTGGAACAAGCGCCGCCGCGACCAGCCCGCGTTCAGGATCAGGCGATGCAGGATCGGAAACCGGCTGAAGAAGCCGGAATTCAGCATGGTGCGCGCCCAGCCGGCACGCGGGTAGAGCAGGATCAACGGAAACACGGCCAGGAAATACAGGAGGAGGGCAAGGCCGGCGGCCTTGCCGATCTCGATCGCCCGGTCACGCCATGGGCTCGCCTTGGGGAGCGATACCGCGATTTTGATCTCGCGCGGATTGCTTCGATTGCCGTAGCGATCAACGGCGACGACAGTGAGCGCGTATCGGCCGTCCTCCTTGAACCGTGCCGTGTAGTAGGCCGCCCGCGATACAAGCCGTTCGATAAACGTGGGTCCGAGCAGTTCTCCCTTTTGCAGCGTCCAATCGAATCGGAACAGACTCTCGGGCGTGCGATAGCTGGGATCGAACGCGCGGGCCGCAATCATATGCTGCGCCTGCTTGATGGAGATTTCGTCGGTGCCCTCTTCTGCTCCGACAAGCATGACAATCTCCGGCTGCGCTGTTGCGGGCTCGAAACGCGCCAGACCGCTGCCCAACGTGCCGACCCAGAGCGCATCGTCGGCCGCTGCTAGCGCCGGAACATCATCGTCGGGCAGATCGCTGTTGGCCGGCGTGTAGACTTGCCATTGGTTGTCGCTGAGCCGTGCCAGCCCGCCGCCACCCGTGCCGATCCAGAGCGCGTTATCGACCGCTGACAACGCCAGAACATCGCCGGCTGGCAGGTCGCTGTTGGCCGCCGTGTAGACCTGCCATTCGCCGTCGACAAACCGCGCCAGCCCACCGCCGCCCGTGCCGACCCAGAGCGCGCCGTCGGCCACTGCCAGCGCCCGAACTGAGTCGTTCGGAAGCTTGCTGTTGGCTGCCGTGTAGACTTGCCACTCGCCGTCGACAAGCCGCGCCAGCCCGCCGCCGAACGTGCCAACCCAGAGCGCGCCGTCGGCCGCTGCCAACGTCAGGACATTGCCGGCCGGAAGATCGCTGTTGGCCGCCGTGTAAACCTGCCATTGGCCATCGGCGAGCCGCGCCAGCCCGCCGCCACCCGTGCCGACCCAGAGCACACCATCGACCACCGCGAGCGCATGAACATTGTTGTGCGGCAGGTCGCTGTTGGTCGCCGTGTAGATCTGCCATTGGCCGTCGGCGAGCCGG
>DATFDU010000557.1:0-3207 GCA_035251915.1 Dongiaceae bacterium
AGCGAGGAATGGAACCAGCCGCGATGCTGGTCCGAGCCTTCGAGATAGACGTCGGCCGGCCAGGACAGATCCTGATCCTTGCGCGGCTCCAGGCAGAAGGCGTGGGTCGAGCCGGAATCGAACCAGACGTCGACGATGTCCTTGATCTGCTCGAACTCGTCCGGATTGTAGTCGTTGCCGAGGAAGCGTGACGGCGGCGACTCGAACCACGCGTCGGCGCCTTCGCGGCGGAAGGCATCGACGATGCGCTCCATCACCTTCGGATCGCGCAGGAGCTCGCCGCTCTTCTTGTTGACGAACACCGCGATCGGCACACCCCAGGCGCGCTGGCGCGAGATGACCCAATCCGGCCGCTGCGCGATCATCGAATGCAGCCGCGTCTTGCCCTGCGGCGGCACGAAGCGCGTCTCCTCGATCGCCTTCAGGGCGACGTCGCGCAGCTTGTTGGTGGTCATCGAGATGAACCACTGCGGCGTGTTGCGGAAGATGAGCGGCGCCTTGGACCGCCAGGAATGCGGATAGGAATGTACCAGCTTGCCGTTCTTCAGCAGCTTGCCCGCGGCATCGAGCGCCGCGATCACCGCCGGATTGGCATCGCCCGCCTTGCCGCGCTGATTGAGCACGGCCTTGCCGGCGAACAGCGGCACGTGGTCGTAGTAGCGGCCGTCCGGCCCCACGGTCTGCGGCATCTCTACGCCGTTGGCGTGGCCGAGCTCGTAGTCGTCGGTGCCGTGGCCCGGCGCGATGTGCACGAAGCCGGTGCCGGCCTCGGTGGTGACGAAATCGCCCGGCCAGACCTTGACCGTGAAATCATAGCCCTGGCCATGGAGCGGATGGTGGGTCGCGGTGCCGACCAGGTCCGCGCCCTTGCCGCGCCACGCCACACGAGAGCCGGTGATGCCGATCTCGTTCTGGAAATCCGCCATCAGTGCTTCGGCCACGACCAGCTTGTCGCCGGCCTTGGCCTTCGCGCCATCGGCGACCGACTTGACCTCGAGCAGCACGTAGTCGATCGCGGCGCCGGTCGCGAGCGCGCGATTGCCGGGAATGGTCCACGGCGTGGTGGTCCAGATGACAATGGAGGCGCCGGCCAATTCCTTCACCGGCGATGAGACGATCGGGAACTGGACCCAGATCGTGTCCGAGGTGTGATCGTAATATTCGATCTCCGCCTCGGCGAGCGAGGTCTTCTCCACGACCGACCACATCACCGGCTTGGAGCCGCGATAGAGCCCGCCATTCATCAGGAACTTGCCGATCTCGGCGACGATCACCGCTTCCGCCTCGTAGGCCATGGTGAGGTACGGATTATCCCAATCGCCTTCGACGCCGAGGCGCTTGAACTCCTCGCGCTGCACGTCGATCCATTTCTGGGCGAAGTCGCGGCACTGCCTGCGGAACTCGTTGATCGGCACCGCATCCTTGTCCTTGCCGGCCTTGCGGTACTCTTCCTCGATCTTCCATTCGATCGGCAGGCCGTGGCAGTCCCAGCCCGGCACGTAGTTGGCATCCTTGCCGATCATCTGCTGCTGTCGGTTGATCACGTCCTTCAGGATCTTGTTGAGGGCATGGCCGATGTGGATGTTGCCGTTGGCGTAGGGCGGGCCGTCATGCAGGATGAACTTCGGCCGCCCCTTGGACTGGCGCCGCAGTTCCTGGAACAGCTTCATGTCCGCCCAGGTCTTCAGAATGGCCGGCTCGCGCTTCGGCAGGTCGCCGCGCATCGGGAAGTCGGTCTTGGGCAGGAAAACGGTGGTCTTGTAGTCCACGAACTAAGCCTCTTCTAAAGCACGAAATTGCCGCGACCGAGCGGGCCCGGCTTCGGTCCCTGATACTGCGCCAGGAACTGGCGCGCCTCGGCGCAATCCGCCGCGATCTGCGCCTTCAGCTCAGGGAGGCCGGGGAATTTCAACTCGGGCCGCAGGAACTCCAGCAGCGCCACACGCAGGTGCCGACCATACAGGTCGCCGGAATAGTCGAACAAGTAGACTTCGAACTGGATCTCCTGGCCGCCCACCGTGGGCCGGTAGCCCAGGCTGGCAACGCCGTCGATCCAGGCCGGATGATCGGTCTCGTCCACCGCCGCCCGCACCGCATAGATGCCGAGTTTCGGCAGCAGGTAGTCGCCCAAGGTGATATTGGCCGTCGGGAAGCCGAGCTTGCGCCCCAGCTTCTGGCCATGCTCGACGCGGCCCGCGATCTCCCACGCGCGGCCCAGGATGGCCGCCGCTGCTTGCGGGTTTCCGGCCTGCAGATGCTCGCGCGCCAGCGTCGAGGAATGGACCGCGCCCTTGCCGTCGACCGCGGCGGAGACCGCATCGACGCCGAACTTCAGGGTCTGGCCCAGCGCCTTCAGGGTCTTCACGTCGCCGCTGCGCCCCTTGCCGAAGCAGAAATCCTCGCCGACCACGATATGGGCGGCGCCCAGCGCGTCGCGCAGCACCGTCTCGGCGAATTCCGGCGCTGTCATCGAGGCGAGGTGCATGTCGAAGGCGAGGCAGCACACGAAATCGAGCCCCATGTCGCGCTCCTGCCCCAGCGCCTGCAGCACGCGCATCTTGATGCGGAACGGGGTGAGGCGGAACGGCGGCTGGTCTGGCTTGAAGAAGGCGCGCGGATGCGGCTCGAATGTCAGCACCCCGACCGCGCTGTCGTAGGCCTGCGCCCATTCGAAGGCGCGCGCAATCACCGCCTGGTGGCCGAGATGCACGCCATCGAAGTTGCCGAGCGCGATGGCGCCGCCGCGGCATTCGGGCGTGATCTCGTTGGGGTGGCGAAATAGCCTCATGACCTCTGAAACAGCGCAATCGCCTTCAGGCTGCGGGGCGCTTGGGCACCAGGATCTGCGCCTCGCCCTCGATCACCAGAGTATCGCCGACATGGGCGGTGGTTGCGAAGGTGCAGCGGCCCTTCTCCTTGTCGAGGGCCGTGATGGTGACCCGGGCGCGCACGGTGTCGCCGATCCGCACCGGCGCCTTGAACTTCAGCGACTGGCTGAGATAGATGCTGCCCGGCCCCGGCAGCTTGGTGCCGAGCACGGCGGAGATGAAGCCGGCCGTCAGCATGCCGTGGGCGATCCGGCCCTTGAACAGGGTGGGCCTGGCGAACTCCTCGTCCAGGTGCACGGGGTTGGTGTCGCCCGAGATGCCGGCATAGAGCACGATGTCCGCCTCGGTCACCGTCTTGGTGAAAATGGCGGTCATGCCC
>DATFDU010000558.1:0-8099 GCA_035251915.1 Dongiaceae bacterium
CTGGCCGACCACACCGGCGGTCTTCAGGAACAGGGCCTCGTCCGGACGGCGCACCGCGACCCGGACCAGCCAGCCGGCACGCGCCAAGTTGGTCACCACATAGCGCCCGATGAATCCCGATCCACCGAACACCGTCGCCAACCGCTGCATGGCCTTCCCCGTCCCGAGACCGTTGATTTTGGCTAGGTATGTGGCAAGCAACCGCCTTTGTAAACGCCGCTGTCGGCCCGCCAAATGGCGGTTGACTTTGAGCGCGTTCTGGACAGAATGCGCCGCGCCGCGCGACCCGCCATCGGGTTGCCTGGCCCAGGTGGCGGAATTGGTAGACGCGCAGGTTTCAGGTACCTGTGGGGCAACCCGTGGAGGTTCGAGTCCTCTCCTGGGCACCATCTCAAAGACAAGCGAGCATGGGGTCGGCCGCAGCCGTCGGCGCAAAGCGCCTGCGGGCGCTTTGCCAAACGCCGCGATTGGCGGCAGGATGACGGCGATGTCCGAATCGACCGGTAGAGGAACCTGAATGACCATCGAGCTGTACCGCGGCGATCTGCCCGCGGGCCTGAAGCTCGGGCCGGTGGTCGCGGTCGATACCGAGACCATGGGCCTCAACCCGGTGCGCGACCGGCTGTGCCTGGTGCAGCTGAGCCAGGGCGATGGCGTCTGCCATCTGGTGCAGATCGCCAAGCCGCCCAAGGGCCAGCGCGCCGCCGCCCCCAATCTCAAGGCCCTGCTCGAGGACCGCAACGTCCTGAAGCTGTTCCACTTTGCGCGCTTCGACTTGAGCGCGCTCAAGGTCAATCTCGAGATTGATTGCGCGCCGGTCTACTGCACCAAGATCGCGGCCAAGCTGGTGCGCACCTTCACCGACCGGCACGGCCTCAAGGATCTGTGCCGGGAGTTGCTGGGCATCGACCTTTCCAAGCAGCAGCAAAGCTCGGACTGGGGCGCGGAGACCTTGTCGCAGGACCAGCTGAAATACGCCGCCGCCGATGTCCTCTACCTGCATCAGCTGAAGGACAAGCTGGACCCGATCCTGGAGCGGGAAGGGCGCCGCGCGCTGGCGGAGGGCTGCTTCGGCTTCCTGCCGACGCGGGCCGCCCTGGATCGGCTGGGCTGGGACCAGCCCGACATTTTCGAGCACTGACCGTCGCAGGCGCGACGGGTGGAGATTCTTCGTTGCTGCGCAAAGGCTTGGCCGATCCTGGGAGCGGCGGGCGGCGGGACTTCGCTGGATTTGCCGGGCGCGCGGCGCTATGGTCCGGCAGTCTTGATGGATTGCCGCCGTAGATTGAGGAGAGGGCATTGACGGCACGGGCAAGAGGCGAGGCGAGCGAGGCGCGAAAGACGCCCGCGTCGTCCGCGCACGCATCATCCGCCACCGATGAGCCGGCGGCCGAAGGGCTGGCGGCGGCGCGGCGCGTCCTGACCCAGGAAGCCGATGCCCTGGTGCGCCTCGCCGGCGATCTCGATGAACGGATCGGCCGCGCACTCGACATCCTCGCCGCGATCACCGGCCGCGTCGTGGTAACAGGCATGGGCAAGAGCGGCCACATTGCGCGCAAGATCGCGGCGACCTTCGCATCGACCGGAACGCCGGCGCTGTTCGTCCACCCGGGAGAGGCCAGCCACGGCGACCTCGGCATGGTGACGGCCGGCGACGCGGTGGTCGCGCTCTCCAATTCCGGCGAGACGTTCGAGCTGGCGGACATCGTCAGCCACACCCGCCGCTGGTCGATCCCGCTCATCGCCATCACCTCCAACGCCGCCAGCACCCTCGGCACCGCGGCCGACGTCGCGCTGCCGCTGCCGAAGGTCGGCGAGGCCGGCTCGATGGCGATCGCGCCCACCACCTCCACCACCATGATGCTGGCGCTCGGCGATGCGCTGGCGGTCGCGCTGCTCGAGCGCAAGGGATTCTCGGCCGACGACTTCCGCGCCCTGCACCCCGGGGGCAAGCTGGGGCAGAGGCTGCTGCGGGTCGCCGATCTCATGCATGTCGGCAAGGAGCTGCCGCTGATCAGCGTTGAATCCGGCATGCAGGAAGCGATCCTGGAAATGACCGCCAAGACCTATGGCTGCGTCGGCGCCATCGACGGCGAGGGCCATCTTGCGGGGATCGTCACCGACGGCGACTTGCGCCGGCACATGAATGTCGACCTGATGCATCGCACCGTGCGCGAGGTGATGACGGAACATCCGCGCACCATCCGCGCCGGGGCGCTGGCCGCCGAGGCGCTGCATGTGATGAACGAGAAGTCGATCACCTCGTTGTTCGTGCTCGAAGACGGCAGGCCGGTCGGCATCGTGCGTCTGCACGATTGCCTCAAGGCCGGCGTGGCGTAGCAAGGACGGCCATGGCGAACCCCAGCGACAACCTGCCAGGTCCACCGGTTTCCATTCCCGATGCGGTGCCGGGGCTGGGCGGCATGCGCAAGCTCGCGCCGCGCGGCCCCTCGCAGATCCGGCGCAAGGTTCGGCGCGGCGCGTCGGTGCGGGTGCTGAAGGTCGCGTTGCCGCTGGTCGTGTTCGTAAGCCTCGGCTATGTCGGCTATTGGTGGCTGCAGTCGCGTGGCACCGTCGTCGATGCGACGCTGATCCAGAACGTGCCCGACGACGCCGGCAAGGCCGAAGTGACCGTCCAGGACATCAAGTACGACGGCAGGGACGACAAAGGCCGGCCGTTCAGCATCACCGCCGATTCGGCTTCGCACGTGGACGGCGACGACCGCCACATTTCGCTGAAGAAGCCGCTGGCGGACATCACGATGTCGAGCGGCGCCTATGTGGCCCTGACCGCCAATGACGGCCTCCTGGACCGCGATGCCGACATCATCACCCTGAACGGCGACGTCACCTTGTTTCACGACAACGGCCTGTCGTTCCAGACCGACAGCGCCACCATCAATCTCAAGGAGAAGACCGCGGAAGGCAACGCGGTGGTCGAAGGCCAGAACGGCGATGGCGAGCTGGTGTCCCAGGGTTTCCGCGTGCTCGACGATGGCGATACCATCCTGTTCACGGGCAAGGCCTACATGAAGATCTATCCGAAGCAGAAGAATCAGGCAGGACAGGGCGGATGATCCCGGATGCCGCCCGCAACGCCCGGCGCCGGACGGTACGGCCGAGGGGCCGGCTTGTCCGCGTGCTCATGCTGGTGCTGCCGGTGGTCTCCATCGCGGCCGCCAGCGGCCTGATCCATGGCTGGGCGCAGCCTGGCGGACGGGTCGTCCCCGTGGAAGGCCCGGCGACTGCGGATGCGGTGACCTCCGGCGTGACGTTTGACGGCCGGGACGACCGGGGCCGGCCGTTCACCATCACCGCAGATACCGCCTCGCCGATCGAGGGTGACGACCGTCACATGTCGCTGAAGAAGCCGTTGGCCGGCATCACGATGTCCAGCGGCGCCTATGTCGCGCTGGCCGCCAATGAGAGTATCCTGAACCGCGACGCCGGCCTGATGGCCTTGAGCGGCGACGTGACACTGTTCCACGACACCGGCCTGTCGTTTCGGACCGACAGCGCCACCATCGATCTCGTGGCCGGGACCGCCGAAGGAAACGACGTGGTCGAAGGCCGGAACGGCGATGGCGAGCTCGTGTCCCAGGGGTTCCGTGTCCTCGACGATGGCGATACCATTGAGTTCACCGGCAAGGCTTATATGAAGATCTATCCGAAGCAGAAGAACCAGGAAGGGCAGGGCGGATGAGCCCGATCGGCGCCATGACCGAAGCAACCAAGCTGCGGCCGCTTGTCCTCGGCGCGATCTTGGCCGCGCTCATCCTCAGCCTCGCCTCCGCTGCGTGGTCGCAGGAATCGACCGGTTCCGCTTCGGGCGGTGGCGGCGGTTTCGGTCTGGACGAGGACAACGACGAGCCGATCGAGATCTCGGCCGATAACGGCATCGAGTGGAAGCGCGACGCGCGCACCTACACCGCGCGCGGCAACGCGCTGGCACAACAGGGCGAGACTTCGATCGCGGCCGACACGCTGATCGCCTATCTCGACGAGCAGGACGAGCTTTCGAACTGGGAGGCGATCGGCAACGTCAAGATCGTGACCAGCCAGTCCACCTCCTATGGCGATCGCGCCGAGTATGCGGAAGCGACGCGGCTGCTGGTCCTCACCGGCAGCAACCTCAAGGTCGTCACCGAGAACCAGACCGTGACGGCGCGCGACCAGATCGAATATTGGCGCGACAAGGATGCAGTGGTGGCGAAGGGCAACGTGGTGATCGTGCGCCCGCAGAAGAACACCACCATCAAGTCGGACGAGGCGACCGCCTATTTCCGCGACAAGGTCGACGATCCCGTGACCCCGGAGGATGAGACCGGCGACGGCTCCGAGGTCTATCAGGTCGATGCGCAAGGCCATGTGCGCGTGGACCGCAAGGATCAGACTGCATTCTCCGATCATCTTGCCTACAATCCCGATACCGAGGTCGCGGTGCTGACCGGCAACGTGACGATCCACAGCAAGGACAACACCTACAAGGGCGCGCGCGCCGAGCTGGACCTGCAGAACGACGTCAGCCGGCTGCTGCCGGCGCCGGGCAAGCGGGTCTTCACGGTGATCAGGCCGAAGGACGACGAGCGCGACACGAATTCCGGCACGCCGCCGGCGCCGGTGAATTGATGATGGAAACCGGCGACCAGCGCGAGGAACAGGTGAACGGCACGACCCATCCGGTCGGTCCCACCTTCGTCGTCAATGGCGCGGAGGTCGATCCCGCTGGCATCGAAGGGCTGGTGGCGTATCACATCGGCAAGCAGTATCGCCGGCGGCCCGTCCTGCGTGACGTCACCATCGGCGTGCAGCGCGGCGAGGCGGTGGGGCTGCTCGGGCCCAACGGCGCCGGCAAGACCACGTGCTTCTACATCATGACCGGCCTCACCAAGGCCGACGCCGGCGCGATCTATCTCGACGGCGAGGAGATCACCGACCTGCCGATGTATCTGCGCGCCCGCGGCGGCATCGCCTACCTGCCGCAGGAGAGCTCGATCTTCCGCGGCATGAGCGTCGCCGACAACATCATGGCGGTGCTCGAGGTGACCGAGCCCGACAAGCGCGAGCGCGATCATCGCCTGAACCGCCTGCTGGCCGATTTCGCCGTCGGCCATCTGCGCAAGGTGCCGGCGACCGCTCTGTCGGGTGGCGAGCGCCGCCGCGTGGAGATCGCGCGCTGCCTGGCGGCCAAGCCGAATTACGTCCTGCTCGATGAGCCGCTGGCTGGCATCGATCCGATCGCCGTCGCCGACATTCGTGACCTGGTGTCGCACTTGAAGGACCGCGGCATCGGCGTGCTGATCACCGATCACAATGTGCGCGACACGCTTGACATCGTCGACCGGGCCTATGTCCTCAACGAGGGCGGCGTGCTGTCCGAAGGGACGCCCGCCCAGATTGTGAATGACCCGGCGGTCCGACGCGTTTACCTTGGCGAAAGGTTCTCGCTCTAGTTTCGGGCCCAAATGGCCGTATCGCAACGCTTAGATCTTCGCCAGGCCCAGTCCCTGGTCATGACGCCGCAGCTTCAGCAGGCGATCAAGCTGCTGGAGTTGTCGAACCAGGACCTTGCGGCCTATGTCGAGGAAGAGCTGGAGCGCAATCCGCTGCTCGAGCGCGCCGACGAGTCGGAGCGCGAGGCGCCGTCCGAAGCCGCCGCCGACGGCAATCCCGACCGCATGCTCGACACCAAGGAGTTTCACGACCGCGAGCAGCTGCCCGACGCCAAGGACTCGCCGATCGACGCCGACTACGACAACGTCTACACCGGCAACGGCGCCGGCGAGGGCAGCGCCGATTTCGGCGAGCCGTCGGGCCAGGCCAACTGGCGCGTCGGCGCCGGCCGCGGCGACTTCCCCGACGAGGACGGCGACTACCAGGAAACGCTGACACGCGACATCACGCTGCGCGAGCACCTGGAGCAGCAGCTCGGCATCGAGGTCGCCGATCCGACCGAGCGGCTGATCGGATTGCAGATCATCGACCTGATCGACGAAGCGGGCTATGTCCAGGGCGATCTCGGCGCGCTTGCAGAACGCCTCGGCTGTTCGTTCGAGCTGGTCGAATCCGTCTTGAAGACGCTGCAGCAGTTCGATCCGGTCGGTGTCGCCGCGCGCAATCTCGCCGAATGCCTGGCGCTGCAGCTGCGGGAACTGAACCGTCTCGATCCGGCGATGCAGGCGTTGCTCGATAATCTCGAGCTGCTGGCCAGGCACGACCGCGCGCAGCTCATGAAGGTGTGCGGCGTCGATGCGGAGGATCTCGCGGACATGGCGGCGGAGATCCGCTCGCTCAATCCGCGCCCTGGCTATGCCTTCGATCGCACCGAGGTGCAGGCGATCCAGCCCGACATCATGGTCTACCGCCTGCCGGACGGTTCCTGGCAGGTCGAGCTCAACAGCGACAATCTTCCGCGCTTGCTGGTCAATCAGCAGTACCATACGCGCGTCAACGGCAAGGCGCAGAGCAAGCAGGACAAGGATTATCTGGCCGATCGGCTCAGCGCCGCCAACTGGCTGGTGAAGACTCTGCATCAGCGCGCGACCACGATCCTCAAGGTCGCGAGCGAAATCGTGCGCCAGCAGGAGATGTTCTTCCTGCACGGCGTCAAGCACTTGAAGCCGCTGATCCGCCGCAACATCGCGGACGAGATCGGCATGCACGAGAGCACCGTCAGCCGCGTCGCCGCCAACAAGTTCATGGCGACGCCGCGCGGCCTGTTCGAGTTGCGCTACTTTTTCTCGGCCGCGATTCAGGCTGCCGACGGCGCCGACAGCCACTCGGCCGAAGCGGTCCGTTCCCGCATCAAGGAGCTGATCGACAAGGAGCCGGCAGAGTCCGTCCTGTCCGACGACCAGCTGGTTGCCGTGCTCAAGCACGACGGCGTCGACATCGCCCGGCGGACCGTGGCTAAGTACCGAGAATCGTTAAAAATCCCGTCTTCCGTCCAGCGCCGGCGCGAGAAGTCCTTGCGTTCGGCCTGAGGCGCGTTACATGATTCCCCCAGGATCGATGGGGAGGCTGCCCTTGACTTGGGAAGGGGCGGTACATATGGTCCCGGCCCGCCGTCGGACGGGCACGAAGGCAGAAGGCCGAATGGCCACCTTGACAGCTGTGCGGCATTACACCCGTCTGTTGGGCAACGATCATGAATCTGACAGTCAAAGGCAAGAACATCGACGTCGGAGAAGCGCTGCGAACCCACGTCGCGCAGTCGCTTGACCACGCCATCGCGAAATATTTCGGCAACCCGATTGAGGCGACCGTGACGCTATCGAAGCAGTCGCATCTGTTCAGTGCCGATATCGCGGTCCATATCGGCCGCGGCATTCTGGTGCATGCGGAGGAATCTGCCGACCAGGCCTACGCCGCCTTCGATCTGGCGGTGGACCATCTGGCCAAGCGCATGCGCCGCTACAAACGCCGGCTCCGCGACCATCATCGCTCCGAGACGCAGAGCTTCCGCGCCTCGCAATACATCCTCGCGCCGGAGGCGGAGGAAGATGTGGAGCCCGCCGTCAACGGCAGCGAAGCGCCGGCCGTGATCGCAGAGATGCAGACCGAGATCCCGACCCTGACGGTCGGCGAGGCGGTGATGCGGCTCGACCTGTCGAACTTGAAGGCCATGATGTTCCTGAACCGGGCGCATGGCGGGTTGAACATGGTTTACCGCCGCAACGACGGCAATATCGGCTGGGTCGATCCTCGCCTGGGGGCGGCAGCGGGCGGTTTGGCGAGCCAGACTCGACAGTAAGGGGCGCAGGGCAGGAATCGGGACTCCAAGGACAGATAATGGAAATCGAAGATCTCATCACGCCGGCGCGCGTCATGCCGCGCCTCAAGGCGACCAGCAAGAAGCATGTCTTGCAGGAATTGGCGAAGCGCGCGGCGGAGCTGACCGGCTTGCACGAACGCGCGGTCTTCGATGTCCTTCTGGAGCGCGAGCGCCTCGGCACCACCGGCGTCGGCAACGGCATCGCGATTCCCCACGGCAAGCTGCCCGAGATCAAGGAGCTGTTCGGCCTGTTTGCGCGGCTGGACGAACCGGTCGATTTCGACGCGATCGACGAGCAGCCGGTCGACCTCGTGTTCCTGCTGCT
>DATFDU010000559.1:0-9098 GCA_035251915.1 Dongiaceae bacterium
CCGCCTGGTGCAGTTCGCGATCCGCGAGGCGGTGGCGGCGCGCACCCTGGACGAGGTGCTGTCGGCCAAGTCGGCGCTCGACGCGGAGCTGCGCACCTTCGTGCGTGGGCGACTCGGCGAGACCGGCATCGAGGTCGAGGAGCTCGGCGTGAAGGACGTGATCCTGCCCGGCGAGATCCGTGAGCTCGTGAACAAGGTAGTGGAGGCGGAGCGCGTGGCGAAAGCCAACCTGATCCGCCGCCAGGAGGAGACCGCGGCGACGCGATCGCTCCTGAACACCGCCAAGCTGATGGAGGAGAACCCGCTTCTGCTCCGTCTGAAGGAGCTCGAGAGCCTCGAGCGCCTGGTGGAGAAGGTCGGTCGTATCGACCTGCACGCCGGCGAGGGGCAGGGTTTCGACGCCCTGCTCAGCAAGCTCGTCCGCTTGAAGGCGAGCGACACCGCCTAGGAAAGGGCCGCGTCAGAAATGGCGCGGCCCTTTCGCCGTTTGCCCGCGAGTTCTCCTCGCGACCCGCCGCAGATCATCTCGTTCGCTGCTCACCTGGCGAGGCGCTAGCATCCTCCCTGCCACGCCGGATTTTCCGGAGGAAAGGCGACAGATCCCAGAACCCGTCTATCGCTCCCCCTCCGTCATCCGATCCCGGCGTGCCGCGTCCTCGGTCCTGCTTTGCCAGTCGTCGGGCAAAGCAGGACCGGAACGCGGCGGCACCGTGGACTCTCCCAGACCGCCATGGTGCCGGCGCTCCCTTTTGGTCAGCGGCCAGGATGCCGAGCAGCCAAGCTGGCTGGAGACGCTATTTGCCGAATGCGGGCGCTTGTCGCATGATCCGTGGCCATAGTGGTCACACGCGCGATAGCATTTCATGGCAATTGGCGAGCAGATCAAATTCGGTCCGGTGGACGTGGCGATCGTCGGATCTGGCCTGGGCGGCGCGGCGTTCGCGCGCCGCCTTGCCAGCCGCGCGCCGCGGCTGCGCGTCCTGTGTCTCGAGCGTGGCGACTGGCTCGACCGCGCCAATCTGCCGGCGCAGCAAGCCGACTGGCAGCGGCTGGCGCTCGGCCCGTGGGCGACGTCACCCAACCTGCGGCTGAAAGCCGGCGGCAACGCGGCCTCGGCCGACTATCCGATCGACGATTCCGACTCCGATTTCAAGCCGCTGATGTGGAACGGCGTCGGCGGCTCGACCGTCAACTGGGCGGCGCATTTCCCGCGCCTGCATCCGTCCGATTTCAAGACCCGTACGCTCGACGGCGTGGGCGACGACTGGCCGTTCTCCTATTTCGATCTCGAGCCGTACTACGACCTCAGTGACGAGGCGTTCGGAGTCTCGGGCCTCGCCGGCGATCCGGCCTATCCCGCCAAGAAGTCTCGCCGTATGCCGCCGCTTTCGCTCGGCCGCATGGGCGCCAAGGCGGCGCGGGCATTCGACGAACTGGGCTGGCACTGGTGGCCGGTCGACGCGGCGATCAACACGGTGGCGGCAGGCGCGCGCGCAGCCTGCAATCACTGCGGACCGTGCCAGCAGGGCTGCGCCACCGGCGCGAAATCCTCCACCGACCTCACCTATTGGCCGCGCGCGATCGCCAGCGGGGTCGAGTTGCGCACCCGCTGCGTGGTGCAGGAGATCGTGGTCGAAGGCGGCGTCGCCACCGGCATCCGCTATCGCGACCGCGCCGGACGCGAGTGCTGGCAGCCGGCTTCGACCGTCGTGGTGGCGGGCAACGGCATCGGCACGGCGCGCCTGCTGCTGGCCTCCGGCATCCAGTCGCCGGCGCTCGGCCGCAACCTCATGTTCCATCCTGCCGCCTATGTGCGCGGCATGTTCGCGGAGGAGCTGGATGGGCCGGTGGGGCCGGTCGGCTGTGCCGTCTACTCGCACGAATTCTACGAGACCGACGCAGCGCGCGGGTTCAAGCGTGGCGTTCACCTGCAGGTGACGCGCGAGAATCCGCTGCTGATCCAGGCCTCGCGGCTCGAGCCCGCCTGGGGTGCCGAGGCGCAGCGCCTGCTGCGCGAGGAGTTTCGCCATTCGATGGCGGTCCTGGTCATGGCGGAGGATCTGCCCGAACGGCACAATCGTGTCACGCTGACCGAGGAAATGGCGGCGGACGGCCTGCCGGGCGTACGCATCGAATATGCGCTGTCGCGCGAGTCGCGGCGCGCGCTCGATTTTGGCATGGCACGCGCGGAGGAGATGCTGCGCGCGGCCGGCGCGCACCGGATCGTGCGCGTGCCGCTGGCGCCCTACACCGGCTGGCATCTGCTGGGGACGGCCCGCATGGGCAGCGATCCCGCGACCTCCGTCACCGATGCCGACGGCCGTCTCCATGCCGTGCCGAACGTGATGGTCGCCGATGGCAGCCTGTTTCCGACCGTGGGGGCCTGCAATCCCGGCTCCACCATCGGGGCACTGGCGCTGAAGCTGGCAGATGCGCTGGCGGGAGCGGCCGCATGACGCGCGTGCTTCTACTGGCAATGCTGGACACGATGCTCCCCGGCGACGCGGACCAGCCGCCGCTGCCGGCCGCATCGGAGGCCGGGCTCGACCTGGCGAACCTGGAGCGCCTGGCGGAGCCCATGATAGCGGCGCTGGCTGACCGCGATGCGTTCCTGACGGCCGCGCCGGCCGACCGCGTCGCGCAGCTGCGCATCGCGGAATTGAACGCGCCGGCTGCCTTCAAGGCACTGCTGACCGAAGCATTGGCCAACTATTACGAGGCGCCACCGGTCGTCGCCGCGCTCGGCTGGCGCACCGCACCGCCGCAGCCGCACGGACATGATGTCGCACCCAACGACGATGCAATCTGGCCGATACTCGACAAGGTGAAGGCGCGCGGCGAGCGCTGGCGTGCCTGAGATCTCCGCCTTAAGCCGCGTTGGCCCTGGGGGGATGATCCACGAAATTGGACAGGCGCTGCACCGTCATCTCCGCTTGGCGCACGCTGGGGAAGCGGCTGCCATCCAGCAGACGATAGCGCTCGTCGATCACGACAAAACGCAGCGCGCGCTCATTTTCCGGCACAAGCACGCCGACCTTGGTCGCACCTTGCGTCAGTTCGAATGCAGGTTTCCGCGTGGCGGCCATGGTTACTTCTCCCTGACATATACCTTCTGCAACAATCGGAATTGCGAAAAATCCAAGTCCTCTGCGGCAGGTTGGCCGCTAACAGACCTTAGGTCTGAAGCATTGCATGCAGATGTCAAACGCAGTCATTTTCTTCGACCTATCGTGAAGTGCATCACAACCAACGTGGTTCGCGGCGCACTCGGACTCAAGTGAGTCTTGCTCTCGGCCTTGGCAAGGGGCGCTCGCGGCCCGTCGGCTAATAGGTCGCACGCCCGCCGCTGAGATCGAAGGTGAAGCCGCTGGTGAAGCTGCAGGCCGGCGAAACGATCCAAGCGATCATCTGCGCCGCCTCGTCCAGCTCGCCGCACCGCCGCATCGGGATTTTCGCCGTCATGTAATCGATCGTTGCTTGTGGCAGCGCTTCCACCATCGGCGTGCGTATGACCGCGGGAGCGAGGGCGTTGATGGTGATGCCCTGCTCGACATAGTCCTTGGCGAGGCTCTTCACCATGCCGATCAACCCTGCCTTGGTCGCGGAATAGGCAGTCATGCCGGCATTGCCCTCCTTGCCGGCGATCGAGGCCACATGCAGGATCCGGCCGTACTTGCGCACCAGCATGTGCGGCAGCACCGCCTTGGAGAGCAGGAACGCGCCGCGCAGATTGACCCGGTAGACCATATCGAAATCCGCCAGCTCGACCTCGTGCCCGGGAACGTTGGTGCGCCCGGTGATGCCCGCGCAGTTGACGAGGGCATCGATCCGCCCGAAGGCCCGCGCCACCGCGTCGATCGCCGGCGGGATGCTGGATTCCTCCGCGACTTCCAGCGGACGCGCGATGGCACGGCTGCCGATCTCGGCGGCGGTCGCCTCGGCGCTTTCCCCATCGCGGTCCAGGCATGCCACCCGCACGCCGTGGCTCGCCACGTGCATGGCGGTGGCCTTGCCGATTCCGCGCCCGGCGCCGACGATTGCGACCACATAGTCCGGATTGTCGAAGTAGTTCACGCGACCTGCCTCCCAAGACCTCTATGCTCAACTGGCCTCCGGGTGGGATCAGGCCATGCGGCAGAGGGCGTGGCAAGGGGCGTCCGGCCTTGTAACATGGCCGGACTCGCGACTCGGGGGACCCCCGCTGCATGAAGCAGATTGAAGTGCGCCTGGCGGTCGTGCTGTATGGCGGCGTCTCGTTGGCCGTCTACATCCATGGCGTTACGCGCGAAATTCTCAATCTGGTGCGCGCGTCCAAGCTGTTCCATGCCGGCGCGAAAGCGACCCCGCCGGCCGGCGATTCGACTGCGACCTACTATGAGCTGCTCCGCAAGCTGTCGCCCAGCCTCGACCTCCGGGTGGTGATCGACCTCATCTCCGGCGCCTCGGCCGGAGGCATCAACGGCGTCATGCTGGGCAAGGCGTTGGCGCACGATCTGCCGCTGGAGCCGCATCGCGACCTGTGGCTGAAGAACGCCGACGTCACCAGCCTGTCGGCGCGCGGTGGCCTGATCGGCCGCGGGATCAAGGCGGCGCTGGCGCCGCTGTTCGACCATTTCCTGATCCGCCAGTTCGGCAAGCAGGTGGCCGATCCGGAGACACGGGCCAAGCTGCGCCAGTTCATCCAGGCGCAATGGTTCACGCCGCCCTTTTCGGGCGAGCGCTTCGCGGGTTGGATGCTGGACGCCTGCGATGCGATGGAGCAGAAGGCCGAAAAGAACGCGACGCTGTTGCCGCCCGGCCATCGTCTCGACCTGTTCGTCACCCTCACCGACTATCGCGGGCATCGCCATCGCATCCTGCTGCACGATCCGCCCTCGGTCGAGGAGACCGAGCATCGCCGCATCGTCTCCTTCACCTGCAAGCGCGGCCTGTCCGGCGACATGATCAGCGAATTCACCCACGACGACGCCCCCTCGCTGGTATTCTCGGCGCGCGCCACCGCCTCTTTCCCCGGCGCCTTTCCGCCGGCGACGATCGCGGAGATGGACCGTCTGCTCGCCCTGCGCCACCGCGACTGGCCGACCCGGCAGCATTTCATCAGCCACAAGCTTGCGGTCGCCGATCCGCGCATCGGCAGCTACTTCATCGACGGCAGCGTGGTGATGAACAAGCCGTTCTCGCCGGTGATCCAGGCGCTCGGCAACCGCCCGGCCAGCCGCGAGGTGGTGCGCCGCATCATCTATGTCGATCCCAATCCGCACCGCGAGTCGAGCCAGCGCGGCGACCAGGGCACGCCCGGTTTCTTCCGCACCATCCTGACCGCGATGGCGTTGATCCCGCGCAATGAGCCGATCGCCGATGATCTGCGCGCGATCCAGGACTGGAACGAGCGAGCGCGGCGCATGGCGGAGATCCTGGCGGCCGCCGACCCGCAGGTCGAGAAGCTGGTGGACGAGATCGTCGATGCCGATCCGGAGAACCCGCCGACCATCGCCGAGATCAGCCGCTATCGCACCGCCGCCAACGAGAAGACCCACGGCGGCGCCGGCTTCGCCTATCTCAGCTATCAGACCCTGAAGCTGCGCCGCCTGATCGACCGGCTGTCGGCGTTGATCGCGGCACTGGCGGTCGGAAGCGGCGCAGCCGGCGACGCGGCCGAGGTGAGCCTGCTGCTGGACCGCATGATCGCGCCCAACGGCGACGACGGCTCCAGCCGCCTGGTGCCGTTCCTGCGGGCGTTCGACGTGGATTTCCGCGTGCGCCGCATCCGCTTCGTGATCCGCCGGCTGAACGAGCTCTACCGCATCATGGAGGATGCGGGCCTCAGGATCGAATCCGGCGCGCTCGACGAGCTGAAGGCGGCGCTCTACGAGCTGATCGATCGCCTGACGCGGCGCTGGGAAACGCGCTGCCATGGGCCGGAGGCCGCCGCTGCCGCCGCTGAGATCGCAAGCGCGGCGGCGGCGTTCGACACGCCGACCCTGGCGATGTTCGCGCCGCTCGAGCGCTCGATGGAGCTGGTCCGGATCGATCACGACCTCGACGAGATCGTCTCGCTCATGGGCCTCAATTTCCTGCCGCCGATGGCGCGGCGGGCCGTCACCATGTCCTATGTCGGCTTCGCCTTCTACGATCTCATCACCTTTCCGATCCTGCAATGGACCGACATGGACGAAATCAACGAGGTGCTGGTCGACCGCATCAGCCCGGCGGACGCGCACCAGCTGGGCGCCAACCGGGTGATCCTGAAAGGCACCGCCCTGATGAGCTTCGGCGCCTTCTTCAATCGCGCCTGGCGTGAGCACGACTATCTGTGGGGCCGGCTCAACGCCGCCGACCGCTGCGTCGACGTGCTGCTCTCGGCGATCGGGCCGCGCCTGTCGGAGCCGATCGACGCCGACCGGTTGCGCGCCGACCTGTTCCGCGCCATCCTGGAATCAGAGGCACCGCACCTGACCGCCGATCCGGACCTGGTTCCCGGCCTCAGGGAGCGGGTGTCGCGACACGGGGGTGGATCATGAACAAAGCAAGCTGGTCGGGTCTCGTTGCCGGCGCAGTAGCCATGCATCTCGCAATGCCGGCGCTGGCGGTCGACGAAGCAAGGCTGCAGCGCTTCTTCACGCTGATGGATGCCGACGGAGACGGCCAGATGTCCCGGCCGGAGTTCCAGTTCGGCAAGGGCGCGGTGTTCCTCGCAATCGACGAGGACGGGAGCATGACCCTGAGCCAGAACGAAATGCGCCTGACGCCAGAAGCGTTCAAGCAGCTCGCCGGCGATGATGGCGTGGTCGACGGGGAAGAGTTCATCGCCGCCGAGGTCGCCTCGTTCCACGCGATCGACAAGAACCAGAATCACCTGATCGACCTCGCGGAGCTCACCGCCTACATCGCGGTCTATTCCGACTAACCGGAGGATTGCTCACGAGTGTTCGGCAGGTCGTGGCCGATCTCGTTGCGGCGCTCGGCTTCGGTGCCGCACCTGATCCATCGCGCTAGCGCCGCACCACCGTCGGCGAGCGCCCCGTCCCACCGCCCAGCAGCGGCGCCGCGACGGCGATCGCGTTGCCGGCGAATCCCTCCGGCACCTGCACGAATTCCTGCGACGACAGCTGCCGCTCGCGAGCCAACTCGCGCAGGTGGTTGAGCCACGCAGCAAGGTCGGCGGCATCCTGCTCGCCGTTCTTCGCGCCATAGCCGTCGGCATCGATCCGGATCACCTCGCGTTGATGGCTTGCGCCGCGGTCCATGCCGGGTTCCAGCGGCGCGCCTTCCATCGCCACGGTGTACCAGCTGATGCGGGTGCCGTTCTTGGTCCGGCGCCTGTGCTCCAGCGTCTCGAACGCCGGCAGATCGCGCCAGGCGTAGCGCTTCTGCTTGCGCAGCGTGCGGACCAGCAGCCCATCCGCGTTGATCTCGATATGGTAGTACGGACTGTCGGGCAGCATCCGCAACAGCGCACCGCCGATTCCGCAGATGCCGATGATGGCGAAAGGCAGACCGAACAGGCCGAACGCGCCCGCGGCCCAGCCGCCGGGCGGCGGGATGTGGATGGTGCCGTTGTCCAGGTCGACGATGCCCGAGGCGCCGCCCATCCAGAAGAGCGAGAAGCCGAAGAAGAAGCCGAAGAAGGCGATGCGCCCAAGCTGGTGCGTCTTGCGGGGCAGCAGGCGGATCGGCAGCCGGAGCGTCGCCTGGTCCATGCCGCTATCCTCGGGTCGGCCGGTTCTTGCGGATGATGGCAATGATGATGAGGCCGAAGGTGATGAGCCGCGCGCCATAGACCAGCGGCTGCGTCTCTTCCGAGAGCTCGGCGAAACCCAGCACGAAACGCGCCAGCGCATCGATCGCGAACGCCAGCGCGAAGAACAGGAAGAAGCTGTCCCTGGTCTGGCGCCAGAAGCGGAGGAAGAACAGGGCCGCGACGCCGGACGCCATGCCGACCGCACCCTGGAGCACCGCGCTGACCTGATCCATCACTCGGCCTCCCAGATGAGGCCGTAGAGCAGCACGGCCATGGCAATGAGCGCCACCGATGTGCGCCAGATCGAAAGGTCCGCGCCCGAGAGCACGACCTTGTCGAGCACCAGGATGAGATTGTTGAGCGTGAGGCCGGCGAAGCACAACCCGCTCCACAGCAGGAGGCGATAGCGGCTGCGCCTGTAGGCGCGGAGCAGCAGGACTGCACACAAGAAAGCTGCGACCGCGCACAGTAGATAGATGATCGGCGCCATCCTAGCGATCCTTTCGGAACTTGAACGCATCGGCGAACTGCCGGATGCGCCGCGGTTTGCTGTGGATCAGGTTGGTGATCGGGATGAGCTGCTTGGCGTAGGAGTCGGCCAGCCGGTCGATCATCGCAATATGCTCCGGCGGCTGCCCGCCATAGCGGAAGAGCCCGTTCTCGCAGACCAGCAGATGCTCGTCGCACAGCTGGGCCAGGACCTCGCCCGCCTGCTCGGCGTTGGTATAGAGGCGCGCCGCGACCAGGGGCGGCTCCCAGGCGGTCGCCGGGCTCGCGCGCAACAGCAGCAACGCCTCGAGATGCGCGACCGAATCGATGTATCTCAGGATGAAGTCCCGCAGATCGGCGGGAATCGGATCATCCGCCATTCTTCCCCGTTGCCCTCAAATCACAAGAACCGCCATTCCAGGTAGACGTGGCTGATAGCAATAGAGACCAGCATCAGCGGGAACGCAACCTTGGCGAACTCCAGGAACCGGAACGGGACCCCGGCGCGCTCGCCGATGCCGGCGACCGTCAGGTTCGCCGAGGCGCCGATCAGCGTGCCGTTGCCGCCGAGGCACGCGCCCAGCGACAGCGACCACCACAGCGGCAGCAGCGCCTGCTCGCCACCGAAGGTCGGCGCCATGTTCTGGATCACTGGGATCATGGTGGCGACGAACGGGATGTTGTCGATGATGGCCGACAGGACGGCGGAGACCCACAGCATCGCGAGGCCCAGGTCGTGCATGTCGCCGCCGCTGACCGCGATCAGCCAGTCGGCCATGATCTTGAGCAATCCGGCATGCTCCACGCCGGCCACCACGATGAACAGGCCGACGAAGAAGAAGATGGTGATCCACTCGACCTCGTTGAA
>DATFDU010000560.1:0-16383 GCA_035251915.1 Dongiaceae bacterium
GCCGCTGGAGGTGTTCCCGACCTTGTGGAACGAGGAGAATCCCTGCCTGCTGATGGCCAAGGTGCTGCGCGTGCCGCGCCGCTTCACCGAGCGCAAGCTGGTGATCGCCAGCCACAACAAGGGCAAGCTCAAGGAGATGGTCGAGCTGATGGCGCCGCTCGGCATCGAGGTGGTGCTGGCCGGCAATCTCGGATTGCCCGAACCGGACGAGACCGAGGACAGCTACATCGGCAATGCCAAGCTCAAGGCGGTGGCGGCCGCCAAGGTGTCCGGCCTGCCGGCGCTGGCCGACGATTCCGGCCTGTCGGTCGAGGCGCTGGGCGGTCGGCCCGGCATCTACTCCGCGCGCTGGGCCGACAAGGGTCCAGGAAGCAGCAACGGCGAGCGCGACTTCAACATCGGCATGGAGCGCGTGCTGCGCGAGCTCAGCCCCCACAGCAACCGCCGCGCCCGCTTCGTCAGCGCACTCGCGCTGTGCTGGCCCGACGGCCATTGCGAGTCGTTCGAGGCTTGGGTCGAAGGCGAGATCATCCACGAGAAGCGCGGCACCCGCGGGTTCGGCTACGATCCGATCTTCAAGCCGCTCGGCTACGACGTGACCTTCGGCGAGATGGACCCCGACCACAAGCGCGAAATCAGCCACCGCGCGGAAAGCTTCCGCCAACTGATGGCGGCCTGCTTCCAGGGGCGATAGTCGGTGCGGTGATGCTCATCCTCGCTTGCGACACCCTCTCCCCCGTCACCCCGGCCAAGCGAAGCGCGAGCCGGGGCCCATGGATAGGCTTGGCGCAAGCGGCGCCGTGGACCCCGGATCAAGTCCGGGGTGACGGACCGGGTATGTGAGAAGCGGCGTGCTCACCTCATCCCCCGGCTTCGGCATCTACATCCACTGGCCGTTCTGCCGGTCCAAGTGTCCGTACTGCGACTTCAACTCCCATGTGCGCGAGCGCATCGATCATACGCGCTGGCGCAGCGCGCTGCTGCGCGAGCTGCAGCATTACGCCCGCGACACCCAGGGCCGCACGGTCGCCAGCGTGTTCTTCGGCGGCGGCACGCCTTCGCTGATGGAGCCGGAGACGGTCGCTGCATTGATCCAACGCGTGCGCGCGCTGTGGCCGGTCGCGAATGATGTCGAGATCACGCTGGAAGCCAACCCGACCTCCGCCGAGATCGACAAGTTCCGTGCCTTCCGCGCCGCCGGCGTCAACCGCGTGTCGCTCGGCGTGCAGAGCCTGGTCGCCAGCGACCTGCAATTCCTCGGCCGCCAGCACGATGCCGCCCAGGCATTGGCGGCGGTTCAGACGGCGGCAGGCACATTCGACCGCTTCTCCTTCGATCTCATCTACGCGCGTCCCAATCAGACTCTGGAGCAATGGCGCCAGGAGCTGGACCGCGCGCTGGCGTTTGCCGCCGGCCACATCTCGCTCTACCAGCTCACGATCGAGCCCGGCACCCAGTTCGAGCAGGCGGTGGCGCGCGGCGATTTCCGCGTGCTGGACGAAGAGCGCGCGGCCGAGCTCTACGAGGCGACGGTCGCGCGGCTGGGCGCCGCCGGCCTCGCCGACTACGAGATCTCCAACTTCGCGAAGGCAGGTCAAGAGTCGCGCCACAATCTCATCTACTGGCGCTACGGCGATTATGTCGGCGTCGGTCCCGGCGCGCACGGCCGTCTCACGCGCGGCGGCGACAAGTTCGCGACCCGCCAACACCGCGCGCCCGAGGCCTGGCTCGATCTGGTGGAACGCGACGGCCACGGCACGCGGCAACGCGATCCGGTGCCGCGCGCCGAGCGCCGCAACGAGATGCTGATGATGGGCCTGCGGCTGAAGGAAGGCGTGCCGCTCGCCCGCATAGAAACGGAATCCGCGTTGCCCTTCGCCCAGGCGATCGATTCCACCCGCCTCGAGCGCCTCATCGACGGCGGTTTCCTCACGTTGTCCGCCGATCGCCTCACGGCCACGCCCTCCGGCCGTCAACGACTGGACGCTGTGCTGGCCGCGCTGGTTGCCTAGCAGGCTTGGCTCCTTGCGCGCGGGCGCGGCGGCGGGCAGTGTGGCGCGCTCTGTTCCCGGCCGCACGAGCGCATGACGTCAGCTCACGCACCCTCCGTCCGAATCGTGGTCACTGCGCTCGGCATCGCGCAGATCTTCGCCTTCGGCACGACCTATTACCTGCCGGCGGTGCTGGCTGCGCCGATCGCGGTCGAGACCGGATGGCCGCTGGCCTGGGTCATCGGCGGGCTGTCGCTCGGCATGCTGGTGGCCGGAGCGGCATCGCCGTGGGTCGGGCGGCGCATCCATGCGCAAGGCGGCCGCACGGTGCTTGCCGCCGGCGCTGGCCTGCTCGGCCTGGGGTTGGGGATTCTGGCCGTGGCGCCGGTCCTGTCCGTGTATCTCGCCGGCTGGGCGGTCATCGGGCTCGGCATGGCGAGCGGGCTCTACAGTGCCGCGTTCTCCACCCTGGGTCTGCTGTATGGCGACCGCGCGCGGCAGCCGATCGCGGCGGTCACGTTGTTCGGCGGCTTTGCCTCGACCATCTGCTGGCCGCTGTCCGCGTTCCTAGTCGCGCAGTTCGGCTGGCGCGGCGCCTGTGCCGGTTATGCGCTCATCCAGCTCGTCGTGGTGGTGCCGCTGTATCTCGTCAGCCTGCGCGGCGAACCGCGCCCGCCGGCCGGGCCGCCGGTGTCATCGAACCCGGCCGGCAACACCGCAGTGGCCAGGCTGCCGTTCCTGCTCCTGGCAGCCATCATCACGTTCGGCTCCACCATCTCGACCATCATGTCGGTGCATCTGCTTGCCATCCTCGAGGCGCGCGACATCGCGCTCGGCGCCGCCGTGGCGCTCGGCGCCCTGGTCGGCCCGTCGCAGGTGGGCGCGCGCTTCATCGAGATGATGATCGCGCGCCACCACCATCCGATCTGGACCATGCTGGCGTCCGCTCTGTTCATGACCGTCGGGATCGGCGCGCTGTGGGCGGAGCTGCCGATCCTGTCGGCGGCGCTGGTGTTCTATGGCGCCGGCCTCGGCATCGAATCGATCGCACGCGCCACTCTGCCGCTCGCACTGTTCGATCCGCGCAACTATGCGCCGATCATGGGAAGGCTCGCCTTGCCCAGCCTGATCGCACAAGCCGCGGCGCCGACCATCGGCACCTTCCTGATGTTGCATGTCGGCGCCGGCGGGACGCTTGCGACGCTGACCATGTTGGGAGCACTGAAGCTGGCTTTAGTCGGCGCGCTCTATGCGTGCGTCCGGCGCGACCGGACTCGCGCCACGTCGGCATCGGCGAAATCATAGCGCCGCATGATGGCGCGATGCTGCGGCGAGCCGAGGAACCGCCCCAACGCGTCGTCGAACGCGCGCCGGAGGTCGGCGTTGGACTTGGCGAACGAATAGGCGCCTTCCGCCGCCGCGCCGCCCTCCATGCCGAAGTCCACGACGTCAAGCTGCACATCCGGCGCACTACGCAGAAAACCGCGATGCGCCATCGCCACGCTGGCATAGGCATCCGCGCGACCGTCGCACCGCCGCCACCGCCTCCGGCTGGGTCGCGACGCGCAGCACGCGCGCAGCATCGAAACCGGCGGCGAGCGCGCGCTGCTCCTGCACCTGGTCGGCAACCACCACCAACCGCGCGTCGGCGTGCACCGCCAGCGCACGATAACTGGTCAGCCGCTTCGGGTTCCCCGCCTGCACCATCAACCCGTCCGCCAGCGACCAGACCGGGCGGCTGAACTCGACCAGCCGCGCCCGCCCTGGCGTGACGAAGAGCGGCGTGTTGATGTGCCATGCGCCGCTTGCGACGCCCGGCAACAGTTCTGCGAACGTGACGAGCCTGGTCTCGATCCGCTCGATCCCGATCGCGCGCAGCACTGCGAACGCCACCTCCACATCGCAGCCCACCGGCCCATCGGCTGCGGGCGCGCAGAATGGCGGCTCATCCAGGTAGGCGAAGACGACGGTCATTGGGGCGCTAGCGTGGCGGCCGGAAATCGTTGTCCACCACCACGTAGCTGGTGAGGTTGTATTTGACGCCGCTGATCGGGCTGACGCCCTGGTGCGGGTGAGTCCAGTACGGCGGGAACAGCAGCATCAGGCCGGCGCGGGGCTTGACGCGGATCGACTGGAACGGGAACTCGGTGAAGCCGCCTTCCTCCACGTCCTTCAGGTACATCAGCACCGCCACCATGCGGTCATGGGTGCCGGCGACCGAGGCGTCGATGTGGAGGCCGAAGCCCTGGCCCGGTTCGATCTTTTCCAGCAGCGGCGGCGTGCGCCTGGTGGCGGGCGAGGACACCAGCTGCTTCAGGGTCGGGAACGCCTCGGCATAGGCCTTGAGGTTCTTCTCCAGCGCCTGCGACCAGGCCTCGGCAATGTCCTGCCACTCCGGCAGATCGCCGATCTGCAGCATGGTGCCGGAGCGCAGGCGCGGCTTGTCGCGCGTCGCAGTGGTGGAGGCGTGCTTGCGCTCGTCCGCTTCGAAACGGCGGATCACCTCCTCGCATTGCGCCGCGCTGAAGCTGTCGCGGTACATGCGGATGAAGTGCGGCTGCTGCACCTGCGCGCCGCCCTGGGCGCCTGCCGTCGGGCCCGGCTGCGCACCGAGCCCGCCCACCTGCACCCCGCCATCCTTCATCGCCATCGATCGCCTCGGTCCTGAGAGAAGGCGACCATAGCAGAAGCAACCCTCTCCCCCAAGCTGAAGGCGGTGGGGGATTGGTGGAGCTACGCCGCGATCTCCAGCGCACCCAGATGCTCTGCGATCTCCGCGATGGTCAGTACCGGGAAGCCATTGCGCCTTGCATAGGCCTTGGCGCGCTTGCCGCGCAGCATCTCGCCCTGGCGGTCCATCAGCTCGCACAGCACCGCGGCCGGCTTCAGGCCAGCCAGCCGGGCCAGGTCGACCGCGCCTTCGGTGTGGCCGCGCCGCGTGAGCACGCCGCCCGGCTGCGCACGCAGCGGGAACACGTGGCCGGGGCGCGCCAGATGCTCGGGCCTGGCGCCGTCAGCGATGGCGGCGCGCACGGTGGCGAGGCGATCCGCCGCCGACACGCCGGTGGTGACGCCGACCCTGGCCTCGATCGAGACCGTGAAGGCGGTACCGTAGCGCGTCTCGTTCTTCGCCACCATCGGCGGCAGGTCGAGCTGGCGCACCAGCCGGTCGTCGAGGCACAGGCACACGATGCCGCTGCAATCACGGATCAGCCGCGCCATCACGTCGTGCGACAGGGTCTCCGCCGCCGCGATCAGGTCGGCTTCGTTCTCACGGGTCTCGTCGTCTAGCAGGACGACCGGCAATCCGGCGCGCATGGCATCGCACGCGGCGGCAATGCGCTTCTCAATCTGGTGGAGGTTGGACATGGTGAAACGCTCCTCGCTTGGAGTTGGGTTGCGAAAAACGTTCCAGGGCAAGGATCGCGCGGCGGACTCCACGCATCGGTGGCGGTCGTGCCGAGCTCTCGTCTTCTTTCATCCGGACTGTGACCGTCGGCCCAGGCGTTCGACCTGGTCTGCTGACCCGCGGAACGGGCGTTCCGCGGCGCTCGCGGGCTCGGCGCTTGGACCCTGGTCCTCGCACCCTACCGCCGGTGGGGATTTCCACCCCGCCCTGAAGACGTAACGGCGGGACAGTGGCAGAGCGGGCAGTCTCAAGTCAAGGCAGGGTCAACCGAGCATGCTCTTGATGTCGGCCGAGAAGGTCGGGAAGCCATAGACCGTCTGGCGCAGCTGGGTCGCGGTGATGCCATGCCGCATCGCGAGGGCGAAGATGTGGATCAGCTCCTCACCCGCATGGCCGACGATCTGCGCGCCGAGGATGCGGTCGCTCTCCTCCTCCACCACGATCCGCGACCAGGCCGTGCTCTCCGCATAGGTGCGCGACGACAGCCAGCTCGTGAGGTCGTTGGTGTGCACCTTGGCGCGGCGCCCCTGTTCTTCCGATTTCGCCGCGGTGAGCCCGACGCTGGCGAGCGCCGGCACGGTATAGACGCAGGACGGGATGCTGGCATAGTCCGGCTTGTGGCGGGGCCCCTCCACGATGTTGCGGCCGACAAGGCCGCCCTCGTAGGTCGCGATCGGCGACAGCTGCGGCGACGACCACAGCGCATCGCCGCAGACGTACACAGCAGGATTGGAAACCGAACGCAGATGGTCGTCGACCTTGATCCGCCCGCGCTCCTCCGTCACCTGGCCGGCTGCCAGATCGAGCGTCTCGACATCCGCGACCCGGCCCGCGCCGTTGACGACGCGATCGGCCTCGACCGTCTGCTCCTTGCCGTTCGCTTCGAACGTCACCTTGAAGCGTCCGTTCGACGGCGCAATGCGCTTGATCTTGACCTCGGTGCGCACGTCGATCCCGATCCGTTTGCTTTCCTTCAGGATCTCGCCGACCGCGTCGACATCCAGCTCGCCCAGCAGGCGCGGCAGCACTTCGAGAATCGTGACCTTCGCGCCGGCGCGCGCATAGACGTGGCTGAACTCCATCGCGATCACGCCGCCGCCGATGAAGACGACGTCGCGCGGCAGCGTGCGCTCGCTCAGCACGTCGTCGGAGGTGATGAGATGCTCGGCCCCTTCGATCGGCAGCCGGCGCGGCTTGGAGCCGGTCGCGATCACGATGTGCCTGGCCTCGACGGTGCGGCCGTCCACCGCGATCGTGCGCGGGCCGGCGAATCTCGCACGGCCGCGGATCAGGGCCACGCCGCGGTTCTTCAGGGCGCCTTCCATTCGCGCGGGCAGATCCTTGATCATCGCCTTCTCGCGATCGATCAGGGCGGCCCAGTCCAGCTTCGGCGCATCGACGGCGATGCAATGGTGCCTGGCCCGCTCGATCTCATGCAGCGCGTGAGCGGCCGCCACCAGCACCTTCTTCGGCGTGCAGCCGCGGTTGGGACAGGTGCCGCCGAGCTCGGCAGGTTCGATCAAGGCGACGGAAAGGCCGGCGGCGTGGGTCGGGACCGTGACGGCCATGCCCGCATTGCCACCACCCAGGATGACGACATCGTATGTTTCGGTGGCCATGGTCGACCTCCGGAAGTTTGCGTTGCAGATTGGCTGTTAGCTCTGTGTACCACGGTGCCGCTTGGGCGTCGATCTCGCTCTCAGGAGGCCTTGGGCCGGCGGGGCACCACGCATTTGGCGGTGAAGATCTGCAGCAGCTCGCTCTTCTGGTTGCGGGTTTCGGTGCGCAGCAGGACCATGCCGCGTTCCGGCCTGGAGCGCGAAGGCGTCACCTCCATCACGATGCTGACGACATCGAGCACATCGGTCGGCCGCGTCGGCTGCGGCCAGGTGATCTCCGCCGCGCCGCCGATCAGGCCGCCGGCGATCGGAACATGCTCGGCGATCATGCGCATGGTGAGGCAGACGATGTGCCAGCCGCTCGCCGCCAGCCCGCCGAAGAACGTGCCGCGCGCCGCCTCCTCATCCAGGTGGAACGGCTGAGGATCGAATTCGCGCGCGAAGGCCTTGATCTGCCGGGCATCGAGCGCATGCCGGCCGCAGACGAAGCGCTGGCCGACCTGCAGATCCTCGAGATACAGACGCTCCGTCATGGCATGCACTCCCGCACCGGATGGCGCGAGGAAAGTGGCGGACCGAGCCGTCCCCGGTCAAGGCGCCAGGGTGAGCTCGGTGCGCAGCCGCCGTCTGGTGAAATCGTCGATCAGCAGCCCGATCTCGACCTGCCACGGCCCCGTCAGCCACAGCGGCAGGTCGCGCACCTCGTAGCGGCCGGTCGCGATCCGCTCCGCCTTGCGGGCGATGGTCTCGATGCCGGGCGCCGACAGGCGCAGCTGGACCTCCTTCGGGTCGAGCGGCGCGCCGGCCTTCGCCCTCAGCGCGATGACGAGATGATTGTCGCCGACCTTGCCCGGCGAGAACGACAGCGTCGCCGCATAGGCATCGTCCGCGATGGCGTGATCGAGGGTCGCGGCCGGCGGCGGGCCGATCGACAGGCCGACCGCGAGCACCGTCGCCAGGATCGCCGCGATCAGGTCGAGTTCGAGGGTGGTGCTCAGCACGCCGCGCAGCTGCGGCCGGCTACCGAGTGCGCGGCGCGTCAGCCACAAGCGGTTGACGCCGGCGATCGCCAGCATCGCCGCCACCGCCGCGAGCTTGGCGGTGAGGCGCAGGCCATAGTCGCTCTGCCACAGATCGGCGAGGCGCGGCAGCAGCAGCCAGGCCAGCACGAGCCCGCTCGCCAGCGTTGCCGCCATCGCCCAGGCGCCGCAGCTCTGGAAGCGCCGGAACAGGACGAGCGTTTCCGTGCCGGCATCGCGCGTCAGCGCGCTGCGCAGCGGCGCAATCGCCCCGATCCACAGCGCCGCCGCAAATCCGTGCAACATCATGAGCCCTTGCCCCACGCCCGAGGGCAGCACCGCCAGCACGTGACCCGAATCGCCCATGCCCGCGATCGCGCAGGCAATCCCGAAGCCCTGCCAGAGACGCCCGCCGTTGAGCGCCAGCAGGATCATCCCGAGTGCGGACAGCCCGCGCAGAGGCATGTTCGATGCGCCGAAAGCCGCACGCATCGCGTCGCCGGAGAGCAGGCCGGTGATCGGCAAGCCCACGCGCAGCGCGCCCTCCGCGCCGACGAACAAGCTCAAGGTGGCTACGCCGGCGACGGCCAGCCAACGCGTCGCGCGGTGCAAGGCCGGCGCCATGCCTTGCGGCGCCAGCAGCAATCGGAACAAGGCCGTGCCGACCGCCAGCAGCAGGAACAGTCGCGCCACCGCGTGCAGCGCCAGCACGGGCCCGTGATTCTCATCGACGGTCGTCACGGCGGGCGGAGTCCCCACGGCCGCGCCGACCGCGAAGGTGAAGGTGCCGCCGATGATGTGGCCATCGAGCGACGAGATCCGCCAGCTCACCAGATAGCGCCCGTCGGGAAGGCGATCCGGCAGCGGCCAGAGCACTTGCCCGTCGCGCACGTCCGGCGCACTGGCCGGCGAATGCTCCCGCCCGGCCGCATCGATCAGGCGCAGGCTCAGCAGCTGCACCGGCTCGTTGAAGATGAGTCCGATACGGTCCGGCGCGGCCGCGTTGACGGAGCCCGGCGCCGGGTTCGCGCTCTGCAACGCGGCATGCGCCCATGCCGCGGCCGGGCTTGCCAGCAGCGCGAGCAGGACCAGCGCCAGCAACCTGACGCTGGCCCCGAAGCGCGTGTGCGCCCGCGGCAATCAGTGCTCTTTCGGCTCTGTCACCGTGAAACCGGGCGCCGGATACTCGTAGTCGTCCTCCGACTTGCCGGCTTCCGGGATCTCGATCCAGCGGTCGGCGGCGCTGCCGCACTCCTGCACCACCGGCAGATGGATCCTGGTGCCGGGCTCGAAGCTGGTCACGCGCACGCGGAACACGAACTCGTCATAGAAATTGTCCGGCAGGTTGCCGCCGGTCCAGGCGATCTCCTTGACGCCCTTGCTGACCGGCGTGTCGAAATAGTCGTAGCTCTTGGCGTAATCGCCCTCCTTCAGCTCGACCTGCCAGCCGGGCTTGGGCATCGGCTTGGCGACGATCAGGCCTTCGGGAATCTGCACGCGCAGGGCGGTGGTGGCTGCGCCTTCGCAGCCGTGGCCGACCCGCAGCACGGCCTTGTAGGTCGAGTCCGCGGCGGCTTCCTCCTGTTCGAGGGTGACGTGGGCTGCGGCGCTGCCGACAAGGCCGGCGAAGGTCACGCAGGAGATGGCAAGCAATCGCAATCCGCGCATGGCGGCGCTCCTTCGGATCCGGATGAAAAATTGGATGACGTCAGGCTGTCAGGCGTGCCGGCGGCCCGCGGCAAGCGAGCGTTCCGGGCTCGCGCGAATCCCACGCGATGCTCGCCAGCAGCCAGCCGGCCGGGACAGCGTGGGCATGCGGCGCCGGCTCGTGCAGGGCGGCGGCGCCGGCCAGCGACATGCCGCCCATCACCAGGCATTGCAGGCAGGCATTGCTGGAGGTGTGGTGGGCGAGGTTGGAGTGGTCGTGCCCCTCATGCTCGTGGCCGGCATGCGCACTGGCATCGGCGTGGGCCGGGAGGCTGAGATCAAAGCCGGCGAGATTGAATGGCGGGGCAACGGCCAGCAGCAGGACCAGGCAAAGGCCAAGCCAGTGCCGCAACGCATGCCCCCGATGCCGCCGGATTCGAATCATGGCGGCAGTCTAGGGAAGGCGGCAAGATTGCGCCATCCGCAAGAATACCGAAGAAACCTGCCGTTGTGGCTAGAGCACCGCGAACAGCTGGTAGCGCACGTAGCCGCCGGCCCCGCCCTTCAGCGCTACCGCCTTGCCGACCGCCTGGGTCCGGTTGAGCCAGGCGTAGCGCTGGTCGCCGGTCTCGAATACCGGCGCGGTGACGAAATACATCTCGTGCGGCCCAAGGGTATCGCCCGCCGCCATGCGCGCGAAGTCGGCGGGCGCGATCGCGATCACGCCGCCGTACTGCACGTAGATCTGCGCGCCGTCGTCGGTCGCGATCGACATCCGGGCGTCGACCCTGAGGCTGCCGCCCGGCATGGCGCGCAGCCAGTCCGCGGTCGGCGCCAGGATGCGGCCGTTGATGCGCAGCCCTTCGACCGTGCCGCTGTCGGAGTGGAAGATGGTCAGCGTCTCGTCGATGCGCTGCGGCGCGCCGGCGATCGGCGCGTGCAGCGTCATCAGATGCTCCAGCGCCGGCGTGACCGCACCGCTCATGCCAGGCACACCGCCTCGACGTTGTTGCCGTCGGGATCGGTCAGGAACGCAGCGTAGTAGTTCGGGCTGTAGTCGGCGCGCAAGCCCGGCTTGCCGTTGTCCTTGCCGCCCGCCTTCATCCCGGCCTCGTGGAACTTGTCGACGGCGGCGCGGTTCCTGGCGCGGAACGCGACATGCACGCCCGGCTGCTTGGTGCCGGCGTCGGCGTAGAGCCACAGCGCCGGCTCGCCCTTCGGCCCAAGGCCAGCGCCGCTCGCATCCTGCGAGCAGACCACGTGACCCAGAGTGCCGAGCGCCGCCTCGTAGAACCGCACGCTCGCCTTCAGGTCCTTCACATGCAATCCGAGATGATCGTACATGGTTGAACTCCTCATTGATGAGGAGATCACCCTAGCGGATAGGCGGCGATGCGTTCTTGGAGGATCTTGCGCTCGCCTTTCGCGCACCTGCGGAACGCGCGCGGGCTGACGCCGGCGGCGCGCCGGAAGGTGCGCACGAAGTTGGAGAGGTCGGCGAACCCGACATCGAATGCGACGTCGGTAACGCTGCGCGCCGGATCGGCGAGCAGCCGCGCCGCGTGGCGCAGGCGGCAGCGCACCAGATACTGATGCGGCGTCACGCCCAGCACCCGCGCGAACAGCCGCAGGAAGTGGAACGGGCTGAGACCCGCCTGCTGCGACACGGTGTCGAGATCGATCGCCTGGTGCGCATGCTGCTCGAGCCACAAGGCGGTCTCGACCGCGCGGCGCCGGTCGCGCGCCGGATTGATCGCAGGCGTCTTGTCGGATACGCCGCCCGCGACTTGCACGAAGCGCGCCGCCATCAGCAGCGCCGCCTCGTCAAGCGCTACGTCGCTGTTCCGCTGTGCCGCGGCGTCCGCCAGCTCCGCCAGCACCATCAGCTCCGGCACCGGCGGCAGGGCGCCGACCGACCAGATCGCCTTGTGATCGCCGATGGTCTCGACCAGCTCCGGCGCCAGCTGCAGCGACAGGCATTCATCGCCACACACATGGTCGTGGCTGCACACGTAGTCGTCGCCCGCGCGCCCGACCAGGACCGAGCCCGCCACCAGGTCATAGTGCCGCCCCCGGGTGCGGTAGCCGAAGCTGCCCTTGCGCACGAACGAGATCGAGCTGCGGCGGTGCTGCTCGACGAACGGCCGCGCGCCGACGCCGATCTGGCAGCGGTAATCATAGATCGCGAGGCCGCGGCTCTCTGAGATGCGGGTCATGGACATGACTCCAGTCTAACAGGGGGCCGGGATTCTGGCACCCCGCTCTACGCCTGGACTTGGAGAAAATTGCGGCGTTGAAGACCAGAGCTCAGGAGCCTTGCGGCGCGCCCACCGTATCCGCCATCTCGGCGCCGCGCGTGCCGAGCGGCTTGGGCCTGCCGGTGGTGCTGTCCTTGGCGGTCTGGTGCTCGATCTCGGCGTTCAGCTCGCCGCCCATCAGCACCACGGTGGTGGAGAGCCAGCTCCACATCATGAAGGCAATCACCGCGCCCAGCGATCCATAGGTCTTGTTGTAGTTGCCGAAGTTGCTGGCGTACCAGGAGAACAGCATCGAGACGATGAACCACAGCAGGGCGGCGGCGATGCTGCCCCAGGTGATCCAGCGCCAGCGGGCGTTGGCGCGGCACGGGCCGTGGCGATACATCACCGCCAGCCCCAGCATCACGAGCGCCAGCATGGCCGGCCAGCGCAGGATGTTGACCAGGAGCTCGCCGGTCTTGCCGAGGTGCAGGAAGTCGAGCACTGCCGGGATCACCACGATGCCGATCAGCGCCAGCACCATGAACAGGATCATGCCCGCAGTGAAGGTGAGCGACAGGGCGGTCAGCTTGAAGAAGTTGCGGCGCTCCTTCTCGCCATAGACCACGTTGAGCGCGTCGATCAGCGCCTTGATCGCGGCGTTGGAGCTCCACAGCGAGGCGAGCAGGCCGCCGAAGAAGGCGAGGCCAAGGGCCTTCTGGTCCTGCGAAGCGAGGTGCTGCAGCTGGCCGCGCATGATCTCGATCGCATCGCGCGGGATGGTGCCGGCAAGGTTCGCGAGAAACGCGCCGATGTCGGCCGGGTCGGCGACCATGCCGTAGATCGAGACCAGCGCCGCGATGCCCGGAAACACCGCGAGCAGCACATAGTAGGTGACGCCCGCCGCCAGCGCGAGGACGCGGTCTTCCGAGATGCTGCGATAGGTGCGGATGAGGATGTCCTTCCAGCCGCGCGGCGGGATCTCCGCGGGACGGTTGGCGCTGCGGCCGCGGCCGCCTCGTTCGCGCGCCAGCTCGCCCTGCGTCGCGGAATGCTCGCGCTTGAGGTCGGCGCGCTTGGCCTCGGCGGTTGCGAGCGCCGCCTCGCCCTCCGCGCGCAGCGAGCGCAGCGCCAGCCATCCGGTTGCCGCCGTCATCAGCCAGAGCGTGAGCCGCTTCATGGGCGGGAAACCCGGTTGTCAGGTTCGCTGCTTGGTCTCCTCGCCCGGCATGGTGCCGGCGGCGCCGGCCTCCGCCGCTTCGGCATAGGGCGCCCGCGCCGGCTCGGTCTCGATATTGGAGGCCCGGTCGCTCTGCCGGACGCCGCGCTCGACGTCGGCCGCGGCTTCGCGCGCGCCCATGGCGTCGCTCTCCCAGCCTTCGCGCCGCTTGGCATAGGCCGGCTGCTCGCTGCGCCCGATGTTGCTCTGTTGCGTCGCGGTCGCGGCATCCTCGAAGCGGTCTTCGCTCCAGCGTCCTTGGTCGCCCTCCGCACTGCGTTCCCCGCCGACGGCGCGCCAGGTGTCGGAGGCCGTTTCCTTGGCACGGTCCTGCATCCGGCGGCTGGCATCGCCCATGGTCTCGCGCTCCACCCGGCTCGCCGGGATCATCGCGGCCAGCGCCGCGCCGAACGCCACGCCGAGGCCCGCCACCAGCATCGGCTGCTCGCGGCAGAAGTTCAGCAGCGCACCGTCGGGCCGCACCGCATCGCGCGCCATGTGTCCGTATTCCGCAGCCCGGCGGCCGACGCGGCGGAAACCACCGGCCGTCCGCTCATAGAGCTCGCCGGCACCTTCCGCCGTTGCGTGGGCGCGGCCGACGGTCTCGTCGTAAACGGTGCTGACCCGGTCGCCGATATCGTCGGCACGCTCGCGCCAGCGCTCTTCGGTTTCTGAGACGGCTTCGCCCGCGCCATGCGCCCAGTCTTGTGCGGTCGCCTTTGCGCGTTGCATGGCCGATGGTCCATGCCCGCCGTGGCTGAGATCGTCGGCGATGCCGGCGGTCCTGCCCCAGTCGCGCGCCATGTCCTCGCGCCTGGCATGACCATTGCGCCGTCCGATCGCGCCGGACAGCGCAAGCCAGGCAATGCCCGCGCCGATCAAGGTGATCGGGACGGGATTGTGCACCACCTCGTCGCGCAGGTTGTGCAGATAGGCGCGCCCGCTGCTGTTGCGGAAGTATCCGGCCGCCTGGTCGAGCAGCTGGCCCGGCGACATGCGCGCACGCAGTTCGCCCAGGGTCTGCTCCAGCTGGGCGCGCGTCTCTTCGGTCTCGCGCTCAAGCCGCTCGGTTTCTGTCGCCATAGCTCGTCTCCTCGCCCACCATTCGTTCGCTTCTTGCTCCGCCGGTCTCGCCGTAATGCGTGGTGATGCCGGAGTGCCTTGGCACCTGCGCGTCGCGCTTCAGCTGGTCGATGGTCTTGTCCGGCACCAGCGATGCCGGCTTGACCCAGCTCCAGCCGATGAGGCCGATCACCATGCCGATCAGGAACGCGCCGCCGCCGACGATCAGCGCAGCGATCGTCGGCTCCGTGCCGTTCTCGATCAGACCCATGATCGCGGCCTGCATCAGGATGACCAAAGCGGGGATCAGCAGGACCGAGCCCAGCAGGATCATCGCCATGCCGGTCAGGGCGCGCGTTGCCTTTTCCGAGATCTCGGCGCGCGCCAGCTGGCTCTCCTTGCGCACCAGGGAAGTGACCTGACCGATCAGGTCGGTGAAGATTTCCGGGATCGGCCGGATGTTGCCGTATGCCATGTCTCAGGTCCTCTCGGAATTGTGCCAGCGCTCGCCGCTATCAGCGCTCTGGCCGCTCTTCAGGAACCGGGTCAGAACGAAACCGGCGAGCACCGCACCGCTGAACAGGGCGAGCGGACGCTCCTGGCCCAGCCGGCGCACGCCGTCGGCGATATCGGCAAAATCTCGGTTGCGCAGGTCGGATGCCGCATGGTCGATGCGCTCGGCGGCGTCGTGGATATAGCCGGCCGCTCCCGGCAGCTGTTGATCGAGCTGGTCGGCCGCGGCATGCACCGCCCCGGCGATGCCGGACAGCTGCCGCGCGCCGGTTCTCGTTTGCTGCTCTGCAAGCCGCGCCGCGCTGTCCTTGAGCTGCGCCGCGCCTTCCTTCAGGGATTGCTCCGCCTCCGTGGCCTGATCGCTGTCAGCCATGATCGACTCCCACACCAATGCTGATGCGCCGCTAACAGCGGACGACATGCTCTGTTGCGGGAGAGTCACAAAACCATGCGAAAGACCAGCCGCTAGGATTCTGCACTCAGCCGCGCGCCGCGAACCTCAGAAGCCGCTCTCTAGCCGGATCCTCGAGCCGTCCGAGAACCGCGACAAGCGGAACGGCGACGGGTCGGCCACCGGCGGGTCGCCAGTCACCAAGTCGGCGACCAGGCGTGCGCAACCCCTCATGCAACTGCGGCAAAGCTCACTACGTTCGCAAGCCTCCGTATCCTTCTCCCACAAGGGGAGAAGTGAGGGGCTCTAGAACAACCTGCCCTGTCCCCGCTCCAGGTCCAGCAGATACTCCTTCGCGTTGACGCCGAGTTCGCTGGAATAGCCGCCGAGCCAGTTGGTGCCGACGATGCGGTGGCAGGGGATGATGACGGCGATCGGGTTCTGGCCGCAGGCCTGGCCGATCGCCTGCGCCGGCACGCCCAACTGCGTGGCGACCTCGCCATAGGTCAGGGTCTGGCCGTACGGGATCGCGAGCATGATGTCCCACACGTCCCTGGCGAAGCCGGTGCCGTCGGCGACGATCGGCAGGTCGAACTCCGTCAGGCGCTTGTCGAAATAGGCGCCGAGCTGCTTCACCGCCTCCTTCACCAGGGGCGAGGATTGCAGGCGCGCGGGCTGCACGCCGCGCCAATGCAGATGCGTGATCGCATCGTTGTCGGCGCTGACCTCGATCCAGCCGATCTCGGTTTGCAGTGCTGCGGTCGCCATTCTCTCACCCCGACTCGGAGCGCCCGTCACCGTCCTGTCTGCAAGCTGCAACATTCTACCCTACCTTCAGCCGAGCGCGAGGGCCGTCGCGAGGGCTTTGGGATGCGTGACCGGCAGCCCACAGGTCTGGCCCTTGCACACATAGGCCGCCGGCTTTCCGCCCACCATGCCCTTCCCGGCCGCCGGGTGTCTTGCCGGAAGTTGCGCATCGGGCGGAATGACCTGCAGCAGCCGGTTGGGCAGCGAGCGGTCGTAGGCGGCCCGGATCAGGTCCCTGGTGCCCTGGTCTGCGCGCGGCCCCGCCACCACGATCTGCACCGCGTTCTCCAGGAACTCGCTGTTGTTGATGAGGGTGGCGAGCGGGAAGAAGTTGCGCCCCAGCTCGCCCGAGAAGGCCGCGACCAGCGCCGCCGCGCGGTCGCGGTATTTCTCATCGCCCGTCAGATGATAGAGCCGCGCCAGCACGCCGACCATCGCGCCGTTGCCGTTCGGCGTCGCGTTGTCGCCG